>JAUZFY010000319.1 GCA_030840185.1 Microbacteriaceae bacterium
GGACTTGAGCTGCTCGCGAGCGTCGACCGCGATCTGCACCTCGGATCCGGTGGCGATGAAGATGACGTCCGGCGTTCCGTTCGGCGCCTCGGCGAGAACGTACGCGCCCTTCGCGACATGCCTCGCCGAGGCGAAGGTATCGCCGCTCGCGACATCGTCACCGCGTTCGAACACGGGGATGTTTTGACGGGTCAACGCGATTCCGGCCGGTCCCTCGCGCCGCTCGAGGATGGTCTTCCACGCCCACGCGGTCTCGTTCGCGTCGCCGGGGCGCACGATGTCGAGGCCTGGGATGGCGCGGAGGGCCGAGAGCTGCTCGATGGGCTGGTGGGTTGGCCCGTCTTCGCCGAGGGCGACGGAGTCATGGGTCCACACGTAGATCGCCGGCGCCTTCATGAGCGCGGCGAGTCGAACCGCCGGCCGCATGTAGTCGCTGAAGATCAGGAATGTGCCGCCGAACGGGCGGGTGTTGCCGTGCAACACGATGCCGCTCAGAATTGCGCCCATCGCGTGTTCGCGGATTCCGAAGTGCAAGACCCGGCCGTACTTATTGCCGGTCCACTCGTGCGTCGAGCGTTCGGCCGGAACGAATGACGCAGCACCCTCGATGGTGGTGTTGTTCGACTCTGCGAGGTCGGCGGAACCGCCCCACAGCTCGGGGATGACCGGACCGAGGGCGTTAAGGACCTTGCCGGACGCCGCGCGGGTTGAGACTTCCTTGCCGGCTTCGAACACCGGGAGAGCCTCTTCGACACCCTCGGGAAGGTCTCCGGAGAGAATGCGGTCGAGCAGAACCTTGCGCTCGGGGTTCGAAGCGGCCCAGGCGTCGAACTGTTCGTTCCACTCCGCGTGGGCGGCCTTGCCGCGATCAACGGCCTTCCGGGTGTGGGCAAGCACCTCCGGGTCGACATCGAAGGTCTTCTCCGGGTCGAACCCGAGGACCTCCTTGACCGCGGCCAGCTCATCTGCGCCGAGCGCCGAGCCGTGGATCTTTCCGGTGTTCTGCTTCTTCGGGGACGGCCATCCGATGATGGTCTTGAGGATGATGAGCGACGGCTTGTCGGTCGCGGCCTTCGCGGCCTCGATGGCGTCGTTCAGCGCCTGCACGTCCTCGACGTACTGTCCGGTCTTCTTCCAATCGACGACCTGCACGTGCCAGTGATAAGCCTCGTAGCGAGCCTTGACGTCTTCGGTGAAGGCGATGTCGGTGTCGTCTTCGATCGAGATCTGGTTGCTGTCATAGATGGCGATGAGGTTGCCGAGCTGCTGATGGCCGGCGAGAGACGACGCTTCGCTTGAGATGCCCTCCTCGAGGTCGCCGTCACTGACTATCACGTAGACGAAGTGGTCGAACGGGCTCGCGCCGACCTCGGCATCCGGGTCGAACAGGCCGCGCTCGTAGCGGGAGGCGTAGGCGAAACCGACAGAGGACGAAATGCCCTGGCCAAGCGGGCCGGTGGTGATCTCGATGCCATCGGTGTGCCCGTATTCGGGGTGACCCGGGGTCTTCGATCCCCAGGTGCGAAGCGCCTTGAGGTCGTCGAGCTCGAGGCCGTAGCCGCCGAGGTAGAACTGCACGTACTGGGTCAGGGAGCTGTGACCGGCGGAAAGGATGAACCGGTCGCGACCGATCCAGGTGCTGTCGCTTGGGTCACGCCGCATCACCTTTTGGAAAAGCAGGTACGCGGCGGGCGCAAGACTCATCGCCGTTCCCGGGTGCCCATTCCCGACCTTCTCAACGGCATCTGCCGCGAGAATGCGAGCGGTGTCTACGGCTTTGTTGTCAATGGGATCCCATTGGAGAACTGCCACGAGATTTCGACCCTTCTGTTGCTTACGATGTCTGTCCCTGGTGGGTCGCACCGCATTAGAGGTAATTCGACGCTCACCTGGCGACATCGGCAGTGCCGCAGGCACCCCGGCGAGCAAATCTGTTTCGTTAGGGTCTTGGCCTGCGGCTGGCAAGCACATTCAAGTATAGAGAGGGCTGAGTGAGCGGTTCCATTCCTGAGGCCCCGACAGGCGCGGATGCCCCGGACGCATAGACTCTTCGCAGGGCATTACCACCGTTAGAGGAGCAATGGACGTAGCGTTACAGACCGGACACGCGGGCGAACACATCGGCTTCGTGCGCAAGTCGAAGGCCTACGTCGCCCTCACGAAGCCGCGCGTCATCGAGCTCCTTCTCGTGACCACGGCTCCCGTCATGATTCTCGCCCAGAACGGCATCCCCAACCTGTGGCTCGTGCTTTGGACCCTCGTTGGTGGGGCGCTGAGCGCCGGGTCGGCCGGTGCGTTCAACTGTTACATCGACCGGGACATCGACCGGGTCATGAAGCGCACGAGTCGCCGCCCGCTGGTCACCGGCGAGCTGACCGACCGTGAGGCCATTGCCTTCGCCTGGATCATCGGCGCAGCGTCGATTCTCATTCTCGGCTTCTTGGTCAACTGGCTCTCGGCCATGCTGTCGCTAGCCGCAATACTGTTCTACGTTCTCGTGTACACGCTCGTGCTGAAGCGCCGCACGCCGCAAAACATCGTCTGGGGAGGGGCGGCCGGCTGCATGCCGGTGCTGATCGGCTGGTCGGCCGTGACCGGATCGCTCGACTGGACCCCGGTGATCCTGTTCGGCATCGTTTTCCTCTGGACGCCTCCGCACTACTGGCCGCTGTCCATGCGGTTTCGCGCCGACTACGCGTCGGTCAACGTGCCGATGCTCGCGGTCGTGCGGGGTCGTACGGTCGTCGGGCTCCAGGTCGTGCTCTACGCCTGGGCTACCGTCGCGTGCTCGCTTCTGCTCATCCCGGTGGCCAACATGGGGATCATCTACTCGGTCGTCGCGGTGCTCGCCGGCGTGTACTTTCTCTTCGAGGCGCACCGGCTGTACTCGATGACGATCCGGCACGACGTCATCAAGCCGATGCGGGTGTTCCATAGCTCGATCAGTTACCTGACGCTGTTGTTCATCGCGGTCGCGATCGACCCGCTGCTTCGGTTCTAGCCGCAATCCGCACCATCCGCTTTCACAGGAGGTTCGACCAATCGTCACCCCGTTCAGCTGGTTAGCCAGCCGCTACACGCTCGGGGCTCGGGCGCTTCGCTGGGGGACCACCTCGGCCCTCGTCGTGAGCATCTTCATCGTCTTCTCCGGCGGGGTCGTCCGAGTGACCGGATCCGGCCTCGGCTGCCCGACCTGGCCGGCGTGCGAACCCGGGTCGCTCACCACGACGCCGGCGCTCGGAATTCACGGGCTGATCGAGTTCGGCAATCGCTCGCTCACCGGCCTGCTGATCGTCGCCGTCGGTTTCGCCATCGTCGCCACCCGGCTGCAGGGTACCCGAAACCGCACGCTGACCCGCCTCGCCTGGTCGCAGTTCTGGCTCGTCGTCGTCAATTCGATCGCCGGGGGAGTCTCGGTGCTGACCGGGCTCAACCCCTATGTCGTTGCGGTCCACTTCGTTCTCGCCATCGCGCTTCTCACCACAACGACGCTCACCTGGCATCGAGCGAGGCAGAGCGTCGGGGTGTCGCTTCCCGCCCTGCGCGCAGGCACCTCCGGCGTGACCGCCTCCCGCGTGTCGGCCGGACTGAGCGTTGCCCTCGTCGTCACGACCCTCGCGCTCATCATGGTCGGCACGCTCGTTACCGGGTCCGGCCAGCATTCCGGCGATTCGGCGGACGTCGCGCGCATGAGCTTCGTGTGGGCCGACGTCACCGTCGCACACGCGGTGCTCGGCTCGGCGGTTATCGCTCTCGCCGTTGTGCTTCTTCTGACACTCCGCGGCGCCGCGTCGAATCCTCTCGCCCGGCGTCGCGTCCTGGCGTTCCTCGTTGTGACGATCGCGCAGGCGCTTATCGGGGTCATCCAGGCGCTGACCGGCGTCCCCGCAGTCCTTGTCGCGATTCACGTGCTCGGTTCGGCCCTCGTCTGGGTCGGCGTGCTTCGCGTTCTGCTCGACGTGAATCCGGGCCTGTTCTCCACGGTGCGGGCGAGCGCCGGGGAGACTACGCCGGAGGTTGTCGCTCGCTGACTTCTTCGCTTATCCGTCGCCACGCTGCCGGCCGGTCGCGCGCCTGCCAACTGTCCGATGATTTGCGCAGAGTCTCCCTGTAGAATCGGGATATTCCTTCTTCGCAGTTGTAAGAAGTGTCAGCGTTGACGCACGGGGGACAACGCCCGTGCCGATCTGTCAGTCACGGTCTAATTGTCGGAATCTGGAAATTACAGGATCTGAAAAATCAAGCGGGCCACCGCAATCGAAAAGCTGGTCCGCCACCGTGAACAGCGAACCGCGATCATCCGGTCGTCGTTGCGAAGGGAATGCCGTCACAGCCGCTCCGGTTATACGGGTATGGAAAGAGGGAACTCATGTCAGACATTCTGATCGACCGCCCCGAACTCGAAAGTCTTGGAATCTACGAGTTCGGCTGGTCTGACTCGGACGTCGCCGGCGCGTCGGCGAAACGTGGCATCTCGCCAGAAGTCGTCGCCGACATTTCCACGCTCAAAAACGAGCCGGAATGGATGTTGAAGAACCGGCTCAAGGCGCTCGCCCTGTTCTACAAGAAGCCGATGCCGGCCTGGGGCGCAGATTTGTCGGGAATCGACTTCGACAACATCAAATACTTTGTCCGCTCCACGGAACGGCAGGCCCAGACCTGGGACGATCTGCCGGACGACATCAAGAACACCTACGAAAAGCTCGGGATCCCCGAGGCGGAGCGTCAGCGTCTCGTCTCCGGTGTCGCGGCCCAGTACGAGTCCGAGGTCGTGTACCACACGATTAACAAGGAGCTCGAGGAGAAGGGCGTGCTCTTCCTCGACACCGACACGGCGCTGCGCGAGTACCCGGAGATCTTCAAGGAGTACTTCGGAACGGTGATTCCGGCCGGCGACAACAAGTTCGCCGCGCTCAACACCTCCGTGTGGTCTGGCGGGTCGTTCGTCTACGTTCCGAAGGGCGTTCACGTCGACATCCCGCTGCAGGCCTACTTCCGGATCAACACCGAGAACATGGGCCAGTTCGAGCGAACCCTGATCATCGCCGACGAGGGCTCCTACGTTCACTACATCGAGGGCTGCACCGCCCCGATCTACAAGTCGGACTCGCTGCACTCCGCGGTCGTCGAGATCATCGTGAAGAAAAACGCGCGAGTTCGCTACACGACTATCCAGAACTGGTCGAACAACGTGTACAACCTCGTCACGAAGCGGGCCATCGCCCACGAGGGCGCGACCATGGAGTGGATCGACGGCAACATCGGTTCGAAGGTCACCATGAAGTACCCGTCGATCTACCTCGTCGGCGAGCACGCGAAGGGTGAGACCCTCTCGGTGGCGTTCGCCGGTCCCGGACAGCACCAGGATGCCGGCGCCAAGATGATCCACATGGCCCCATACACCCAGTCCTCGATCGTCTCGAAGTCGATCGCGAGGGGCGGCGGCCGCACCGGCTACCGCGGTGAGGTGCGCATTGCCGAGGGGGCGCATCACTCGGCGAACACCGTGCGCTGCGACGCTCTTCTCGTGGACTCGATCTCGCGCTCCGACACCTACCCGACCACCGATGTCCGTGAGGACGACGTGCAGATGGGCCACGAGGCAACGGTCTCGCGCGTGAGCGCCGAACAGCTGTTCTACCTCCAGTCCCGCGGAATGCCGGAGGACGAGGCAATGGCTATGATCGTCCGCGGCTTCATAGAACCGATCGCGCGTGAACTCCCTATGGAGTACGCCCTCGAACTCAACAAGCTCATTGAGATGGGCATGGAAGGCAGTGTTGGATGACCCTCCTCGTCACGTCGGAAGGAACCGTCGGCTAGATGGCTTCGCCCGTTACGCTCACCACGTCCTCGTCCAGTCCCAAGAGGGCGGATGCACAAGACCATTCCCGACTCGGATCGAAGCAGCACAGCGACGGCGGCTGGGGTCTCGTTCCCATTCAGGTTCGTTCGGCCCGATTCGCCTCGTACGATGTGCGGGACTTCGAACCGGTCAGCGGCCAGGAGGCGGAGTGGAAGCACACTCCCGTCGCGAGGCTGCAGCCCCTCCTGACTGACCCCCTCGAGGGGGACATCGAGCCGCTCACCCTCGTGGCCACCGGTGGGCCCGCAACCGTCGAATGGATCGACCGCTCCGATGCCCGCATCGGGACCGCCGGCACTCCCGAGGAGCGAGCGTCCGCGAACGCATGGAGTTCGTTCGGAAGCGCCCTCTCGATCCGCATCGACTCGGAGACGCCGACCGAGATCACCGTGAACCGCTCCGCGCTCGGCGACGCCCCACGCGCCGCCCACACCGTCATCCACGCCGCCCACCACAGCGTCGGTACCGTCGTGCTGCAGAACAGCGGAAAGGCGATGCTCAGCGAGAACGTGGAGATCGTGCTCGACGAGGGGGCACACCTCACCGTCGTGACCGTTCAGGAATGGGATGACGACGCCACGCATCTCGCGAGCCACTTCGCAACCGTCGGCCGCGACGCGCGACTCAAGCACGTGGTCGTCTCGCTCGGCGGATCGGTCGTTCGCGTCAACCCGTCGGTGCACCTCGTCAGCGAGGGCGGTGACGTCGAACTGTTCGGAGTCTACTTCGCCGACACCGGCCAGCACCTCGAGCAGCAGGTGTTCGTCGATCACGACGCACCAAACACCCGGTCACGGGTGAGCTACAAGGGGGCGCTGCAGGGCCTGGGCGCCCACACCGTCTGGGTCGGAGACGTGCTCATCCGGCCGACCGCATCCGGCACCGACAGCTACGAGCAGAACCGCAATCTGTTGCTCACGGATGGCGCTCGTGCGGACTCGATCCCGAACCTCGAGATCGAGACCGGCGACATCGCCGGCGCCGGACACGCCAGCGCGTCCGGTCGCTTCGACGACGAGCAACTGTTCTACCTCCAGGCGAGGGGCATCCGCGAGGACGAGGCCCGGCGTCTCGTCGTTC
>JAUZFY010000320.1 GCA_030840185.1 Microbacteriaceae bacterium
TGCCCTTTTTATCCGTGAAGCTCTGCCCGATCAGCGAGGAGCCAACGGTCGCACCGTTGACCTTCACCATCGACCCGTTGGCGTTTGCGTTGAACGCGAGCTGGCCGACGCCCGTGACGACGGCGGGGTAGACGATACCCAGTGCGACGGTCAGCACGATCATCGCGCGGATCGCAACCCAATATTGGCGGCCAGTGCCGCGTGATGAACTCATTGTCCTTGTGTCCTTGTGTCGAGATCGTGAATCAGAATCCGGGAATGACGCCGACGAGCAAGTCGATCAGCTTGATCCCGATGAATGGCGCGATGATGCCGCCGAGGCCATAGATCAGCAGGTTCCTGGAGAGCAGGCTTGAAGCAACTGCCGGTCGATAGCGAACGCCGCGCAGGGCCAACGGAATCAGCACAACGATGATGATGGCGTTGAAGATCACGGCCGACAGGATCGCAGAGGCGGGAGAGTGCAGGTGCATGATATTGAGCGCTTGCAGGCCGGGAAAGACTCCCACAAACATTGCCGGGATGATCGCAAAGTACTTCGCGACATCGTTGGCGATCGAGAATGTCGTCAGCGAACCACGCGTGATGAGCAGTTGTTTGCCGATGCTCACGATATCGATGAGCTTGGTCGGGTCAGAATCGAGGTCGACCATGTTCCCGGCCTCCTTAGCCGCTGAGGTTCCCGTGTTCATCGCCACGCCGACATCCGCCTGAGCGAGCGCCGGGGCGTCGTTCGTGCCGTCGCCGGTCATGGCGACGAGGTTGCCGCCCTCCTGCTCTCGCCGGATCAACGCAAGCTTGTCCTCTGGCGTGGCTTCGGCGAGGAAGTCGTCGACCCCGGCCTCCGCTGCGATGTGCTTGGCCGTCAGCGGGTTGTCACCGGTCACCATGACGGTGCGGATGCCCATTCTGCGCAGGTCCGCGAAGCGCTCGGCCAGGCCGGGCTTGACGATGTCCTTGAGGTAGATGACGCCATGGATGCTTGCGGAGCCATCCGCGGCGCGGGATGCGACCACGAGCGGCGTGCCTCCCTCCTGCGAGACGCGCTCGACCTCGGCGTCCAACTCGAGCAGAACCCCGCTCGATGCTGGGGCCGATTCCTGAACCCAGCTGACCACGGCGGACGCGGCGCCCTTGCGCACCTGCGATCCATCCGCGAAGTCGATACCGCTCATCCTGGTCTGCGCCGTGAACGGAACGATTTCGCCTCTCACCTCACCAGAATGCACATACCCGAGCTTCTCGGCGAGGGCAACGACCGACGTGCCTTCCGGGGTCGGATCGCTGAGCGAAGAGAGTGCGGCGGAGCGGTTGAGTTCGGCCGAGTCGACACCCGCTACGGCGGTGAACTCGCTCGCCTGGCGGTTGCCGTAGGTGATGGTTCCGGTTTTGTCGAGCAGGAGCGTGGTGACGTCGCCCGCGGCCTCGACAGCGCGACCGGACATCGCGAGGACGTTGCGCTGGACGAGCCGGTCCATGCCGGCAATTCCAATCGCGGAGAGCAAGGCGCCGATCGTCGTCGGAATGAGGCAGACGAGCAGCGCGATGAGGACGGTAACGCTCGGAGCGGCGTTGGAGTACCCGGCGACAGGACCCAACGTCAACACGACGACGAGGAAGACGATCGACAAGCTGGCGAGCAGGATGTTCAGCGCGATCTCGTTCGGCGTCTTCTGGCGGGACGCGCCTTCGACGAGCTTGATCATCCGGTCGATGAACGTCTCGCCCGGCTTGCTCGTGATCCGGACGACGATGCGGTCGGAGAGCACTCGCGTGCCTCCGGTGACGGCGCTGCGGTCTCCTCCCGATTCGCGCACGACCGGGGCCGATTCGCCCGTGATCGCCGATTCGTCCACCGACGCAATGCCCCAGACGATGTCGCCGTCACCTGGGATCAGCTCGCCCGCGGTCACGACGACAACGTCGCCGAGCCGCAGGTCCGCCGACGCGACCTGCTCGGTGGCGGAGCGTGCGGCATCCGCATCCGCGGCGGCGTCGTACCCGGTGACCCGAGTGGCCATGGTGCTCGTCCTAGTCTGCCGCAGGCTTGCGGCCTGCGCCTTTCCGCGGCCTTCAGCGACGGACTCTGCCAGGTTGGCGAAGATCACCGTGAGCCACAGCCAGATGGCGATGCTCCAGGTGAACGCGAGCGACTGCTCGGAGCCAGCCGACGCCTGACTCCCGAGGAAAAATTGCGCAATGGCGAGAACAGTCGTCAGTGCAGCGCCGATCTCGACGATGAACATGACGGGGTTGTGCCACATCTCGCGGGGGTTGAGCTTGCGCATTGCGCCGGGGAGGCCCTTGGCGAGTTGTCCGAGGCTGAAGGCGCCCTGAGGTGTCTTCGGTGCGTGCTGGTGGCTCGTTGCCTGAGGTTTGATGACTGTCGTTGACATGGTTTAGTGCAGCCCTTCGGCTAGTGGACCCAGCGCGAGAACAGGGAAATAGGTGAGTGCGGAGACGAGGATGATCGTTCCGATAAGGAGACCGACGAACTGGGGCCGGTGTGTGGGCAGTGTTCCTGCGGTCGCCGGCACCTTGTCCTGTGCGGCGAGAGAGCCAGCGAGGGCGAGGACGAAGACGATGGGCAGGAAGCGTCCGAGCATCATCACGACTCCGAGGGATGCGTTCAGCCACGGCGTATTGGCCGTGAGCCCGGCGAATGCCGATCCGTTGTTGTTACCCGCGGACGTGAAGGTGTACAGCACCTCGGAGAAACCGTGCACCCCCGGATTCCACATCGATGTCTTTTCGACGTCGGCCCGAACCGCCGGGATCGCGAAGCTGAGCGCCGTGCCGGCGAGGACGAGCGTGGGCGTCGCGAGGATGTAGAGGCTCGCGAGCTTCATTTCCCGCGCACCGATCTTCTTGCGCAGGTATTCGGGTGTTCGGCCGACCATCAGGCCGGCGACGAACACCGCCACCACGGCCAGGACGAGGATGCCGTAGAGGCCCGATCCGACGCCGCCGGGCACGACCTCGCCGGTCATCATGTTCAGCAAGGTGACCCCGCCGCCGAGCGGGGTGAAGCTGTCGTGGAACGAGTTGACCGCGCCGGTGGAGGTCAGCGTGGTCGCCGAGGCGAACAGCGTGCTGCCGGCGACGCCGTTGCGGACCTCCTTCCCCTCCATCGCCGAGGCGGCGAGCTGCGGGGCGCTGCCGCCGTGGGCGGCCTCGAGCGCGGTCAGCCCGGCGACGGAGACGACGAGCACGACCGCCATCGCGGCGAGGATCGCCCAGCCCTGGCGCCGGTCGCCGATCAGGCGTCCGAAGGAGCGCGGCAGCGAGAGCGGCACGAGCAGGATCAGGAAGATCTGGAACCAGTTGCTGAACGCGTTCGGGTTCTCGAACGGGTGCG
>JAUZFY010000349.1 GCA_030840185.1 Microbacteriaceae bacterium
GAGGTGGCGACGTACTTCTTGGTGGCCGTGCTCCAGGTCGTGTCATTAGCCCACGAGTTGGCGAGAACGGCGAGCAGGGTGAGTCGGCGCTCTCCGGTGATCTGGGTCGGATCTGACAGCACCGACGAAAAGCTTCCCGCCCTTGCCTCGGCGTTCAAAAGGGCCCCCACCGTGCCGATCCGTGCGGCCGATTCGGGCTTCGGAACGACCGTCGCTTGCGTGCCGGTGGCTGCCGTTGCCGTGGCGAGCTCCTTCAGGCTGGCCGGTCCGGCCCAGGGGAGGGCGGCCAGAGCCCCCAGCGTTTCACTCATCCGCACGTCTGCGCCGGGATTGCTTCGATCGAGCGTGGCGAACAGGGTGCGAGAGTCGGACGGACGTTCCGCCGACGTGACGGCGAGCGTGCTCGAGAGGTCCGACATCGCGTTGGCCCAGGACGCCGCGGTCGTGGCCGAGACAGCTGCCTGTAAATAGGACGAGATTGAGGCATCCGAGATGAGCGCCGGATGCTTTCCCACCATGACCGGGGCGCTCGGGGTGTAATTCAGACCCGTGTACCCGACATTGCCGGAACTGAGGATTGTTGTGGTGAGTCCGCCCGTTTGGAAGTTGTCGAGATCCGATTCGACAACGGTGTCGCTTGCCGGCCACGCCACCGAATGGAGGGTGTACGGGAGAGCCTGCAACGACTGTGCATCCGGCACCGTTGGCTGGGTCGGTTGCGGGCTCGGGGTCGGCGTGGGGGTTGCGCCCGTCGGCGACTCCGACGGAGTCGGGGCCGCCGAGGGAAACAGTCGCGGGTCGATGGGAAAGCTCGTCGGCTGCAGAACGCGGGGTCCGGGATTTTCTGGCTTGGCCTGGCTGACCGCCGCGAGGTCTGAGTCCGCGTAGCTGAGTGCGAAGGTGTCGTTGGTCAGCCCGGCGAGTCGAGCGAGCCAGGCAATAGCCGATGGCGGGGCCGTCGGGCCGAGGATGCGGATCGACGCGATAATCCGGGGATCAACACCGATTGCGACCGCTGTGCCGTCGACGTTGTCCAATTGCCGGGAGAGCAGCCCACCGGGGCTCGTGTAGTTGGCCAACAGGTCGGAGGAGATCAACGCGTCGGAGCTTTGCGGAACAGTGAGTGGCATGGCGATCGCAAGACCGGTTCGAGGCATGCCGCCGCCCGGATTCCAGACGACCGAGCCGCGCGACTGGCCCAACTCCGAGCCGCCGGTGGTGACCCTCACAGCGAGGGTGCGGGCGCCCCACACTGCGGCCTGAGCGCCGAAATTGATCGACGACGCCGGAACGGCGAGTTGCATTGAGACCGTGCGCCCGGCCTCGACCTGCGGCGTCGCGCTTTGGAGCACAACTGTCCCCAGCCGATCCGAGGCCGACGTTGAAGCGGGATTAAGCCACGTGGATAGCTCTGATCGAGAGGCCAGCGGCGTGCGATTGAGGTACACCGTCGCTGTTCCGGCCGGAATCGCCACCTTCGTCGGATTGGAGATGGTCCCCGTGAGCTCGAGGGGTGACCCAGGGGAGAGAACTCCGGACGAGGCCGGCGCGAACATGACGGTCGAGTTGGCCGTCTCCGTGGCGGCGGCGACCGTAGAGGCGGCAGCGCCTTGCGACGCGCCGACACCGGGCAGCGCGAGGGCACCGGTGGCCATAGCCAGCGCGATAAGGGATGTGAGGAGTCTCATAGGCGTCAGACGCGGCGAAGTCATTACCTCGACCGTCCTCCAGTGATTCTAGGGTCTAGGCACTCCGGGGCGGCTGAGGCCGCGGTGCCGCCGGTAGTCTTGACGGCATGGAAAGCGTCGCTTCGGCAATTCAGCGACTGTCGGACCTGGCCACCTCCCCCCACATCTCCAGACTCTCCGCTGCCTTTGCGGCGGCGGGATTCGAATTCGCTCTCGTTGGCGGTTCGGTACGCGACGCGTTTCTGGGCAGGGAGCTGAACGACCTTGACTTCACCACGAACGCCACCCCCGACGAGACTCTCGCCATCGTGAAGCCGGTAGCCGATGCGCACTGGGACATCGGGCGCGCCTTCGGTACAATCGGCGCACGTGTCGATGGCCATACCGTGGAAATCACCACGTACCGCACCGATGCGTACGACGGTGAGACCCGCAAACCTGTCGTCGAGTTCGGTCACACGCTAGAAGGTGACCTCACGCGGCGGGACTTCACCGTCAATGCGATGGCGCTCCGGTTGCCGGAACAGGTGTTGGTCGACCCGTCGGGTGGCATGGACGATCTCGTTGCGAGGCGACTGTCCACCCCCGGCCGCGCGGAGGTATCGTTCGGCGACGACCCGCTCCGGATGATGCGCGCTGCGCGGTTCACCTCCCAACTGGGTTTCACCCTCGAAACGGGCACCCTTGCCGCGATGCACGCGCTCGCCGACCGAATCTCGATGATTTCGATGGAGCGGGTGAACGATGAACTGTCGAAACTTCTGAAGAGCGCGGCCCCGCGGGCGGGACTCGAGCTGCTCGTACACACCGGCATCGCGGCGATAGTGCTACCGGAGCTTCCGGCGCTCAAGCTGCAGATCGACGAACACTTTCACCACAAGGACGTATACGAGCACAGCCTGACGGTGCTGGACCAGGCCATCGATCTGGAGAAATCGAGGCATCCCGGAGGCCAGCCCGACTTGACCCTGCGCCTCGCAGCCCTGCTTCACGACATCGGAAAGCCGGCAACCAAGCGCACGGAGACCGGCGGCGTAGTCACCTTCCACCACCACGACGTGGTCGGAGCGAAGCTCGCGAAGCGGCGGCTCAAGGAGCTGCGTTACGACAACGAAACCGTTGCCGATGTCTCTCGGCTCATCGAGCTGCACCTTCGATTCTTCGGCTACACGGAGGGCGCCTGGAGCGACTCCGCAGTGCGGCGCTACGTGCGCGATGCCGGGCCGCTGCTTGAGCGGCTGCATATTCTCACCCGCGCCGACGTGACCACCCGAAATCGGCGCAAGGCCGACCGGTTGTCATTTGCCTATGACGACCTCGAGGATCGAATCGCCGCCCTGGGGGCCGAGGAGGAGCTCGCGGCGATCCGGCCCGATCTCGACGGGGAGCAGATCATGGCGGTCCTCGGGCTCACACCCGGGCGTGAGGTTGGCGAGGCCTACCGTTT
>JAUZFY010000017.1 GCA_030840185.1 Microbacteriaceae bacterium
CCAGCGCATGCTTGCGCATGGTCTGCGCGAATGCGTGCGCCTCGGAGCCCGTGTCGACGTGCTTGCCGGCGATGCCCTTCATGTCGGGGGTGCCGTAGATCTGCTCGTTCGCCAGATCGCTGCGCACGGTGCTGCGGCCCTCCAGGCCCATCGCCACCGCGCCGATGCCAACGGCGATCAGGACGACGCTCGCGGCGATCCCGCCGTACTCCAGCAGCTTCCTCATGACTTTTCCTTTCGAAGTGACTGTGCGTCCACATCTCACCGGCTCGGCATGCCTTCCGCCTCCGCTTTTCCTACGTCCTGCGTCGCCGGAAAACCCCCTCGCCGCTGCGGAGCACTACCGACGACGGGGCGTGCCCGCGGGCGTAGCGTGGATGTCCAACCCCGCGAAGGAGCGACGATGTCCACCCTCACCGCCAAGCCCCCTCGGAAGCGCAACGACTACCTCCCGACGTCCGACCCGCTGGACTTCGAGGTGCGAGACGCGATGACGCCGGGGGTGGTGTCGATCACCGAGACCGCCTCGATTCATCAGGCCTACCGCGCCCTGGTGGCGCACGGTGTGCACTCGATCCTGGTCATGGGGCGCAACGACGGCAAGCCGCTCGGCTGGGTGACCGCAAGAGGCCTCCTCGGCCGGGTCACCAAGCGAGACGACATCTGCTCCGTCGGCGCGGCGATCACCCATCCCCCCGCGTGCATCCAGCCCAGCGCGACTGTTCGCGAGGCCGTGATCGCGCTCCAGCAGCCCGGGATCAGCCAGTTGCTGGTCGCCACACGACCCGACGTGCTTCCCGAAGGCGTGCTCTCCGACCTGGATGTCATCGCTGCCGCGAGTGGTTGACGTGCGGGTCCTCGTCGCCGCGGCAAGTCGCCACGGATCTACGCTGGAGATCGCCCAGGCCATCGGGCGGACGCTGTCGGCCCGGGGTCTGGACGTGCTCACCCTTCCGGCCGAAGAGGTGGACGCGGTCGACGGCTTCGACGCGGCGGTCCTCGGGAGCGCCGTCTACTACGGCCACTGGCTCGAGCCGGCGCGCGACCTGGTCGAGGCGCACGCAGCCGCTCTCGCCAGCCGGCCGGTGTGGCTGTTCAGCTCGGGTCCGCTCGGAGACCCCGACCACCGACTTCCGCCGGACGACGCCCTGGACGTCTCGGCGCAGGCCGAGGCCGTCCAGCCGGTCGAACACCGCATCTTCGCCGGCAAGCTTGACCGCCAGGCGTTGGCCTTCCGAGAGAAGGCCATGGTCGCCGCGCTGAAGGCGCCGGTCGGAGACTTCCGCGACTGGGAGGCGATCGAGGCGTTCGCGCAGTCCATCGCGGACCGTCTTCCCGAGTCGACAAGCCTCGACTCCGGTCGGTCCGTAGACCTCCCGTCCGAAGCGGAAGCAACCAGGACTCGATCATGTCGCAGACGGTAGAGCAGCCCGCGAGACCGACAGACAAGAGTGCATCGCGTCGATGCCCTACAAGCAACCAACCATACGGGAGCGACGGGACTCGAACCCGCGTTTGTCACCCCGTGGAGATTCGGGGGGCCGGGCGACGGGCTTTGGGTGGCTGATCCTCCCCGGTGCCCTGCGCGTGGTGCTCGCACGGTATCGGCGATCTTCGACGGCGAGGCGCTCGAAGTACTAACGGCGACCATCTACGTGTTAGTCGCCCTCGCGAACGGCGGACGGGTCGTGAGCCTTGGCCATGATGTCCGCCAGGCCAGAGGGGCGATGAGTAGCCGGCGCCCGTCAGCCCATTCCCGGATTTTGCAGACATCGGATCGATTGCCCTCAGGACTGGCCGGCGCTAGGCTCGATCACGGTGCGAGCCTCTTGCTCCCGAGCCGAGGATAGGTGCGCGTGCTCGTTATTCCCGAGCCGCGCCCGAAACCGAGCTAGCCGCTCCCGGGCCCGACGGACACGAGGCTCGAGGTCGATGACCATCGTCGCTTCATCTCGTGGGAGCACAACATCGAGCTCTGAGTGGCTGCGGGCCACGCTTGCGTCCAGCGTGGACAACGCGACCACGACCTCGAGGCGCTGACCGGGGTGGTCGATTTCGGTTTCAACTTGGGGCCAGACGGACTTAGTCGCCTTGGGTTTCAGGCGGCGGTTGACCTCGTCCAGGATGACGGCGCGGATCAGGTCCAGTTCCCCGTAGCGCCGCTTCTCCCGGAGCATCGGGTTCGGGCCACTCGTCCAACGTACGTGACGGCCACGCTGTATTTCGCCCAGGTCGCACAGCCGGCTGCGGTCGAGGAATTCTTTTCCGTCCGAAGGACCAGTCACCTTTGTGTCCAAAAAGCTACAGGAATGAACACTGCGAGGGCCAGTATGCCAGATTGGAGCGGTCCACTCCGCGCAGGGCCGAGTCAACCAAGCCGAACTACGCGCCGATGCCTGCCACAACGCAGGCTGCGTCGGCGCGCAACTTGCGGCAAACTACCCACTCTTTCGGATCGACCGGACAGATTTCGATGACCAAGAACGGCCGCAAGCAGCCCTCCACGCCAGTCGGCGAAGCACTCGCTGTGACCCCGCAGCGGACGATCGAGACGTGGGCCGAGCGTCGTGTAGGGAAGCCCATCGACGAAATCAAGACATCCGATGTCTTGCGGCGGATTCCGCATGCCACCGGCTTGCGATACGCGCCCCGTTCGGCCACCTCTCCCTTGGGAGGCCGCATCGCCTCGCACCTGCGGCACCTGGAGGAGGCTGAGATCATCGAGCGTCTAGAGCGTGCCGAGACCTTCCTGGCTGAGACCCCAGTTGTGACAGGTCCGGCGAAGGATCCGGCCTCGGCCGAAGACGAGGCGGGCCGAGAGGCTGACGGCGGCGGCCGAGTCACGACGCTGGCGCCCTGAAGCGGTCTGCGTAGGCCGGGTTCCTCATTGGTGTCTGTTATGAAGTGCCTATGACTCGGACGACTTCCCAGGACAAGGTCGCCGGAGTTGGAGTAACACATATCGAGCGGGTCTTTGGCCTGCTCCGCGACAAGCTCCCCCGAGTCTTCGAGGCGAACCGGTACTTCGAGGAGCGAACTGGGCTCCACAACCAGGCTGGGACTAACAACATCGTCGACGCCTTCTCGCACCTCGCCACGCTCGTCGAGCACGGGGACGAGTTGGACGACTACGCGCAAGGTGAGCAGGTAGCCCATCTCGAGGATCATCTCCGCCGATCGATGATGGAGGCCTTCGAGCAAGTCGTGAAGCTCCGCT
>JAUZFY010000104.1 GCA_030840185.1 Microbacteriaceae bacterium
CGACGACCTTGCCGAGCTCGCGGCGGCATGCCAGCAGCTCATCGCCGATGCCAGCGAAGAGATCACCGAGGTGACGGTCGAGAAGTATTACTCCGGTCGAGTGGAGACCAACGCATTTCGAGTCGCGGATGTCGCGATCGCCGGCCGCCGTGGTGAGTCGCTGATCCTGCTTCGGCATGCGCTGGCCTCGGGAGCAGATCCGGTGCCGATTCTCGCGGCGTTCGCGAGCAAGCTTCGGACGATGGCCAAGATTTCCGGCGCGCGCGGTGCCTCGGGCCAGCTCGCGCAACAGTTCGGACTCGCTCCGTGGCAGGTCGACCGGGCTCGGCGCGACCTGCAGGGCTGGGATGACCGAGGACTCGGTCGAAGCATCGAGATGCTTGCGGAGACCGACGCGGCAATCAAGGGCGCCGGGCGGGATCCGGTGTTCGCCCTCGAGCGCATGATCGGCGTCATCAGCACGCGCGGCACGACCTAACGCCCGTCGGCCAACGCCCGTCTGCCCTGCCCGTCGGCGTTAAGCCGAAACGGGCCGCCACCTCGCGAGAGACGACGACCCGGATGGGTGAAGCAGTTTAGAGAGCAGCGACCTGCTTGGCGATGGACGACTTGCGGTTCGCCGCCTGGTTCTTGTGGATGACGCCCTTGCTTGCGGCCTTGTCAAGCTTCTTGGACGCGAGCGCGAGAGCGGTTGCGGCCTTGGCGGTGTCGCCGGCGACGATCGCCTCGCGCGCGGCGCGGACAGCGGTCTTAACCTCGCTCTTGACCGCCTTGTTGCGGTCCTGCGACTTCTTGTTGGTGCCGATGCGCTTGATCTGCGACTTAATGTTTGCCACGTTTTTACCTTCTGTGTGTTTCGAACAGTTGAGGGCAGCCGCGATCCGGTCCGTTGGGATAAGGGTCCGGGCTGCGATTCGCGAAACATCCGAGACCGGACGATGCGCGCAAGCCAACCAGCAACGTTACCAGTGTGGGGCCGATCCGGCAATCTGAGCGGCGAGCGATTCGTCTGGTCCGTAATAGCCTGACAGCATGCCTTCGCTTTCCTCGCACATCGCCTCGGTCCCCGCGTCGGGGATTCGCCGCATCTACGAGATCGCCCTCGACGTGGACGACGTGATCTCCCTCGGGGTCGGGGAACCCGATCGCCCGGTCGCGCCGCACATTCTCGCGGCAGGGGCGCAGGCCTGGCGTGACGATCTCACGAACTACTCGGCGAACGGCGGAATCGCCCCGCTGCGCTCGGCCATCGCGGAGAAACTCGCGCGCGAGAACCGGATGACCGTGGACGTCGAACAGGTCTGGGTCACGATGGGAGCGACGCAGGGCCTGTTTCAGGCGATGCGCCTGCTACTCGGCGCCGGGGATGAGGTTCTCGTCCCCGATCCGGGCTACACGACTTTCACGATGAACGCGCGACTGCTCGAGGCACTGCCGGTGCCGTACTCGCTGAGACCCGATCGCGGCTTCGCCCCCGATCTCGACGAACTCGAGCGGCTCGTGACGGAGCGCACCCGGGTGCTCATCGTCAATTCACCGTCCAACCCGCTCGGCATCGTGTACGACCAGGCGCAGCTGCGCGGCCTGCTCGACTTCGCCCGTCGGCACGACCTCTGGGTGGTGAGTGACGAGGTATACGAGTACTTCACCTACGGTCAGCGTCACGTGAGCATCGCGAGCCTCGACGAGGACGACCGGGTGTTCAGCGTGTTCTCGCTGTCGAAGACATACGCGATGACCGGGGCGAGGGTTGGCTACCTCGTGACTCCGCCCGGGCTGGCCGCCACCATGCGAACCGTGCAGGAGGCCGCGATCAGTTGCGTCGGGATGCCGGACCAGTACGCGGCGGTTGCCGCGATCACCGGAGACCACCAGCACGTCGCCGACTCCCGGGAGCACTACCGAACCAATCTCGAGGCGGCGTGTGACCTGCTCGACCGGCGCGGCATCCGGTACCTGCGCCCGAATGGCGCCTTCTACCTCTGGGTGGATGTCAGTTTCGCGTCCAACGGGGACGTCGCCGCGTGGGCGGAACACTTTCTCATCCGTGACCGGGTTGCGGTGGCGCCGGGCAGCGCGTTCGGGCGCTCCGGCGAGGGGTGGATCCGCATCTGTCTCGCGGCGCGAAAAGAAGACCTACTCGAGGGGTTGCGGCGGCTTCCCGCGCCCTAACGAGGGATGCGTTCCGGCGGAATGTAGTTTCGCGGGAGCATGGGAGAATTGGGCGCGACCCGTGTCCGGGAGCTTCAGCACCGGAACGGGCTCATCCCGCCACGAACACCCAGAGGAACGCGTGAGTCCCAAAGCATTGAAGGCCCTCGAGCCGGCAGCCACCGACCCGGCCTTCATCCGGAACTTCTGCATCATCGCGCACATCGACCATGGCAAGTCGACGCTTGCCGACCGGATGCTTCAGATTACCGGGGTGGTCAGCGACCGGGACATGCGCGCCCAGTACCTCGATCGCATGGACATCGAACGCGAACGCGGCATCACCATCAAGAGCCAGGCTGTGCGGATGCCCTGGGCGAAGGACGGCAACACCTTCGCTCTCAACATGATCGACACCCCCGGCCACGTCGACTTCACCTACGAGGTCTCCCGCAGTCTTGCCGCGTGCGAGGGCGCGATTCTTCTCGTGGATGCGGCGCAGGGGATCGAGGCGCAGACGCTCGCCAACCTCTACCTCGCCCTCGACAACGACCTCACCATCATCCCGGTGCTCAACAAGATCGACCTGCCGGCGGCCGACCCCGAGAAGTACGCCAAGGAGATCGCCGGACTCATTGGCGGCAGGCCCGAGGATGTGCTGCGGGTCTCCGGCAAGACCGGGGCCGGGGTCGAGGAACTGCTCGACCTCGTCACGCAACTGATTCCGGCACCCGTCGGCGATCCGGACGCGCCTGCCCGGGCGATGATCTTCGACTCGGTGTACGACTCCTACCGCGGGGTCATCACCTATGTGCGCATGATCGACGGCTCGATGAAGCCGCGCGAAAAGGTCATGATGATGAGCACCAAGAGCACTCACGAGTTGCTCGAGATCGGGGTGAGTGCGCCCGAACCGACCCCGACCAAGGGGCTCGGGGTCGGCGAGGTGGGATACCTCATCACCGGAGTCAAGGACGTGCGGCTGAGCAAGGTCGGCGACACTGTGACGTCGTCCGCCAAGCCGGCCACGGTCCCGCTCAAGGGTTACGCGGAACCGAAGCCGATGGTGTTCTCCGGGCTGTATCCGATCGACGGGTCGGACTACCCCGAGCTTCGCGACGCGCTCGACAAGCTGAAACTCAACGACGCGGCACTGAACTACGAGCCCGAGACCTCCGCGGCGCTGGGGTTCGGCTTCCGCTGCGGGTTCCTCGGCCTGCTGCACCTGGAGATCGTCCGCGAGCGGCTGGAGCGAGAGTTCAACCTCTCGCTGATCTCGACCGCTCCCAACGTGGTCTACCGCGTCATCATGGAAGACGAGAGCGAGCTCACCGTCACCAACCCCAGCGAGATGCCCACCGGCAAGGTCACTGCCATCTTCGAGCCGGT
>JAUZFY010000174.1 GCA_030840185.1 Microbacteriaceae bacterium
GTGCGCGCGAGCGGAGCATCCTCGTCGCTTGCGGTGCCGGCGCCGGCCTGGCCGCGGTCTACAACGTGCCATTGGGTGGGGCGGTGTTCGCGCTGGAAATCCTCCTGGCTCAAATCAACCTTGCCGCTGTGATCCCGGCGGTTGCCACGGCAGGTGTAGCTGCCCTCCTGGTTGATCTCGTCATCTCCCCGACACCGGTCTACACGATCCCCCACCTGAACGTGACACCCGACTTGACCATCGGCGCGGTCCTACTTGGCCCGGTGATCGGCGTGCTGGCCAGCGGATTTGTGCGGTTGGTTCGGATGACTGAACGAATACGACCACGTTCGTGGTGGATTCTTCTGCTCATGCCGACCACTTTCGCCCTCGTCGGGGCGGTCTCCATTCCGTTTCCGCAAATCTTGGGCAACGGACAGACTCTCGCTCAGTCAACATTCAACCCGCTGGTCCCCCTCGGACTGTTTGCCGTTCTCGCCGTGGTCAAGACTGCTACCACGGCGGCGACGATCGGCAGCGGCGCCGCGGGCGGTACCTTGACTCCCTCCCTGGCCATCGGGGCCAGCGTGGGCGCTGCCCTTGGCGGATTATGGGTTGCAGCGGCGCCGCACGATTCGGTCGCGGCGTTTGCATTCCTCGGTGCCGCGGCATTTCTCGGTTCAAGCATGCGGGCGCCATTCACCGCGATCGTCCTTCTGATCGAGTTGACGAATCAGGGCGCGGCGCTCCTGCTGCCCACCATCCTGTGCGTCGCCGGGTCGGTAGCCGCGAGCCACCTGCTGTCTCGAATTCGAGTGGCTGGCGTCGAAAAGTGAATTCGCGGGTCGGGTCTCGATCCGCGTGAAGACCTGTTGGTAGTAGGGCGCTCAGCGTAAAGACCCGTTGGTCGAGTAGGGCGCTCAGCGCCCGTATCGAGACCCCGCGAGACAGTTACGCAGTGACCAGCTGCGCGCTGCGCTCCCAGAGCTGCCTCGCAAGCTCCGGGTCATCCGCTTGCACATTGACGCGGCCCAACTTGCGGCGCACGTAGTACTCCCCCGACACCCAGTCGACGCCCGGTTGCGTAGTAGCGAGCCAGACGAGAGTGTCGGCGCCCTTCTCGGGCGACAAGAGAAGCCCGCTGAGCGCGGACCGGTAGAGCATCCGCATGGGGCTCGTCGAACCGCTAGCGAAGTTGGTGCGCACGATTCCGGGATGAAACGCCGCTGTTGTGAGCCCGGTGTCGCCGAATCGCCGGGCGAGTTCCTGAGTGAAGAGGATGTTCGCGAGCTTGCTGTTGCCGTAGGCGCGG
This sequence comes from Microbacteriaceae bacterium, assembly GCA_030840185.1. Lineage (GTDB taxonomy): Bacteria > Actinomycetota > Actinomycetes > Actinomycetales > Microbacteriaceae > Lacisediminihabitans. The sequence continues at coordinate 1,292 of JAUZFY010000174.1, forward strand.
TTGGGCGAATAGCCCTCGAGAGTCTCGAGATCGTCGACCTCGAGACGACCGTATGTGGTGTTGGCAACACTCGACGTGTTGATAACCCTGGCCTGGCTGTGCACAAGACGGTCCATCAGGAGGGTGGTGAGGAGGAATGGCGCGAGGTGGTTCACCTGGAAAGTGAGCTCGTGCCCGTCGACGGTGATTTCCCGTCCGCCGAAGATGCCTCCGGCGTTGTTCGCGAGCACATCGATCTGCGGGTAGTGCTCGAGCAGTTCCCTCGCGAGTCGATGCACCTGGTCGAGTCGGGAGAAGTCGGCGAGGAAATGATCGACATGAAGTTCCCGGGCAATCGCCGCCGTCTTCTCCCGGGAGCGTCCAACGAGCACAACCCTCTTGCCCGCGGCGGTCAGCGCCCGGGCCGCCGCCGCCCCAATTCCATCACTCGCACCGGTAATTACGACGGTTTCGGACATGAGAAAGCTCCCTCAAATCGGATGCCTGCCGACAGTGATCCGCTGACGGCCAGTGACATTATGCCGACACATCCTGACCGACGTCTGCAGGATTGCGAGGCAGCTACCGAACTTCCCCACGTGTGCAACCCCACGACAAACCTGAGCCCATCATCTAACGTCGGACTGTGGCGCAACGTCCACGACGAGGGGTGAATTTGGCTGACAACAATTCGAAGCAACCTGAGAAGGGTGTTCCGGCCGAACTGAATCAGGACCGGTTCGTCGGACGGCAGGACCTCACCCGGTGGTCGCCGCTTGGGCAGCGTCTCGCGAAGCTCATGCACTGGATCGCCCTGCGGATCGGTGCCCATCTCGCCCTGATCATCACGCTGCTCGTCGGCGGCGTTCTCGCGGTCGGGCTCACGTCGCTGTTCGCCTGGATCTACGACGCCGTGGCAGAGGCCGACGGGGTGGCCGGGCTAGATCATCCGTTGCTCAATTATGTGATGAGCATTCGCTCGCCGTGGCTGGACTCCGCGGTGACGGCATACACCAACGTTGGCGGGACGATCGGAATGCCGATTCTGGCCGTCGCCGTCATGGCTCTGCTCGCAATTCGTCGCAGATCGTGGACGCCGGTGATTCTCATTGGCTCGGCAGCCCTTGGATCACTGCTCATGACGATCGCTGGCAAGCAGCTGTTCGGCCGGGCGCGTCCGCCGCTGTCAGATGCCGTGCCGCCGTTCGAATACTCCCCATCGTTTCCGAGCGGGCACTCGCTCAATTCGTTCGTCATCGCGGGGATCATCGCCTACCTCATCGTGCTTCGCCGCCAGACCGCGACCGGGCGGGTGGTGACCATCTCGCTTGCTGCCCTGTTCGCCGTGACTATGGGCCTGACCAGAGTATTTCTGGGTCACCATTGGTTTACGGATGTTCTCGGCGCATGGGTTCTCGGGGCAGCGTGGCTTGCCATTGTGATCACCGCCCATCGGCTCTACCTCACATCTCGAAAACGTGGGAGCCGGGACCGACCTGTGGTGGCCACTCGGCGGGTTAGCGCGGGGGGTTAACTCGGGCGGTTAACTCGGGGTGGGTTAACCCGGGGGGGTAACTCGGGGTGGGTACCTGGGCGTGGGGTGCTTCTTCCTGCCTCCTCCGTTCTTCCTGCCTCCTCCGTTCTTCCTGCCTCCTCTCCTCCACAGGCGCCTTCCGGAGACGGCTTTCCACAGTAAATCACCCCCTTGATCAGCACATTTCCAATGTCAGTGGTCCATGGAACAGTTTTTCCATGAACGAAACGATCAGCGAAGTGGCAGCGGCCGCCGATGCCCTCGGTGTCGCTGCCGGTCGTTCCGTGTCCGGCGCTCTAGACCTCCTTGGCGATGAAGATCTAGCTGGGCTGTTGGCCGAAGTGGAACGCGCCGGGCGATTGATCGACACGTTGCGGGTCGCGGCCGCGGCTGAGGCCGATGTCCGCTCGGACCACGACCTGGGTAACGCGGGCCTCGCCCGACGTCTCGGTCACAGCAGGGGCACGCACCTCGTCGAGCACATCACACGAGTCTCCCAGTCGGAGGCCGCGCGGCGCATCCAACTTGGCACACTCATTCGCTCGGGCCGAAGCCTCGATGGCCGGCCGATTCCGTCCCGATTCCCTGCGGTGGCCGCGGCGATGGGGTCGGGGCTATTGGGCATGGATGCCGCCGCTCGCATCACCCGCTGCCTCGCCCAGGCGTCGAGGGTGGCTAGCGACGATGCGCTCCGCACGGCGGAAGAGAAATTGGTCACCGTCGCCGCATTCGAGTCGGCCGATCTTGTTGCGGTGCAGGCGCGCGTGTGGCGGGAGGCGCTGGACCCGGATGGTGCGCTCCCCCGCGACGCCGAACTGAGACAGCGTCGTGGCTTCTCGCTCGGTCGCGAGGTTAACGGCATGTCTCCGTTTTCCGGATGGGCAGATCCGACGTCATCCGCACTCCTTCGGGCAATGTTCGCCGAGGGAGCGAACCCGTCAGCGAAGCCGAGGTTCCTCGATCCCGACGACCTTCTCAATTTAGAAGAGGGCGGCGCCGAGTTCACCGACGAGTGCGGCGAGGTCATCGAGACCATTCGGGACCCGCGCACCCGTGCACAACGACAGTTCGACATCCTGATCGGCACCCTGACGGCGGGACTTCGCCGGTCGGAGCACGACGGAGGCTTCCGGCCGATGACCACGGTGATGGCGGTCGTGAAGCTGACCGATCTTCGCAAGGGAACCGGCGTCGGGTGGCTCGACGACGTTAACGAACCCGTCTCAGCGTCGACGATGCAACAGTTGGCATGTGATTCGGGCTATCGGGAAGTGCTCGTCGGAGACAGCGGAGAGATTTTGAAGCTCGGCATAGCCCAGCGGCTCTTCAGCGGCCCGCAGCGAAAGGCCCTCGCGGTGCGGGACGGCGGATGCGTCTGGCCGCAGTGCACGGCTCCTCCGTCCTGGTGCGAGGCGCATCACGTTGTCGAATACAAAGATGGGGGCGCCACAGACGTTGATAACGGAGCCCTGCTTTGCTCGGCGCACCACCACATGTTGCACGCCTCGGAGTTCATCATGCGCATGAACAATGGCAAACCGCACCTCCTTGCCCCGCCCTGGCTAGACCCCGATCAGCTCTTGCGCCCCCTCGGGCAAACCCGAGCGCTACTAACCGCCTGAGCGGCGCACTGCGGCGCGTAGTCAGCGGGTCGAGTAGGGCGCACAGCGCCCGCTACTGCGGGTCGAGTAGGGCGCACAGCGCCGGTATCGAGTCCTCGCCGTCTGGAGACCGCACCTTATCGAGACCGCACCCCTATCGAGACGGACAGTCCCCCAGCGCCGACTAGACCTGCGGAGGACTCACACGCGCCCGAGGCACTTTCGGACGGACCAACTCGTGGCTCCCAGAGAGGAGTTGCTCGACGAGGTCATCCGGAACCGCACCGTCCAGCACTATTGTCGCCCAGTGCCGCTTGTTGAGGTGATAACCGGGGGTGATCTGCGGGTACTCGGACTGAAGCGCGAGGCTATCCTCGGGGTCGAGTTTGAGCGAGACACTGAGGGGGTCGCCGCCGAGCGCTGAGATCGCGAAGATTTTGTCGTTGCCGCTCGTCTTGAATACGCTCGTCTCCTCCCCGAACGGGAAGGTCTCGATGGCCTGGGGAAGCGAGAGGCAGAACTCGCGTACGGCATCCGGTGTCATGCGTACGAGCGTACGCGGCTAGCGGAGATCGAGTCGGGCTTGACGACACCCGCGCGCGGTGCCGGGCGCCAGCGCCCAAGAGCCCTAGGTTTCTGACAGACCAACGCGAGGGACACCCGATGCCACAGCAGCCAAAGCCGAATGGGCGATTCAGCACCCGACCGACATTTTGGATCGGTGTCGGCGGCATCGCACTGCTCGCGATCATCGGCGTCGTTTCCAGCGGCATCGGCGGACTCATCGTGATGGCCGCCTTGGCCGCCATGCTCACCGGCTTCTACTCTCTGGTCACGGGTCGCAAGGGCTGGGCGGCCATCGCGAACCGCAAGGTCGCTGGCATCGTCACAATCGCCGCTCTTGTTGCCGCCGGGGTGGGTGGCTCGCTCGTTCCACCGAGCCCGAGCACGCAGGATGCCGGTTCGGTTCGATCTGCGGCGTCCGGTTCACGGTCTCCATCCACGCCTTCCCCAACGCCGAGCTTTTCGTTCAGCGCCGAGTCCGCGCCGGACCCGGCAACCGTCACGGAGCCGGCAGAGGCTGCGTCGGTCGCCATCGCTGACTCCTCGACAACCGACACCACTGCCACTGCCTTGCTGGCCACCCTGCCGATCAAGGGGAAAGCGCCGATGACGGGCTACGTACGCACGGCCATGTTCGGCGCGGCATGGATCGACGAAGACCGCAACGGCTGCGACACGCGCAACGACATCCTGAGTCGGGATCTCACCTCGGTGCAGAAGGAGGGCTCGTGTCGGGTTGTTAGGGGGGAGCTGACGTCGCCGTATACGGGCCAGGTCATCCACTTCGTAAGGGGCCAGCTCACCTCCACCGCCGTGCAGATCGACCACATCGTCTCCCTCGGCGATGCGTGGCAGACCGGCGCTCAACAGTTGTCGCAGGCGCAGCGAGTCGCGCTGGCCAACGATCCCATCAACCTGTTCGCGGTCGACGGACGCTCCAACGAGCAAAAGAGCGACGGTGACACCGCAACGTGGTTACCAGCGGCCAAGGCTTTCCGGTGCACCTACGTCGGCCACCAGGTCTCGGTGAAGGCAACTTACGGACTGTGGGTGACCCAGGCGGAGCACGACGCAATGTTGCGCGTTCTTTCCGATTGCAGGGATGCGCGCGCCGTCTCGTCGCCGTTCGCTCCGGCGCCGCCGGTGATCGCGCCCGCACCTGCTGCTCCTGCTCCCGCTCCTGCCGTGGTCGCACCCGTGCCCGCGCCGCCCGTCAAGGCGGCGGCCCCGGTCGCGCCCGCACCGGCTCCCGCCGCGGTATCCGGGTGCAGTCCCAACTACTCCGGTCAGTGCGTTCCGATAGTGAGCGACGTTGACTGCGCCGGTGGAGGAGGGAACGGCCCGGCATATCTCACCGGGACCGTTACCGTCATCGGGACTGACGTGTACCAGCTCGACCGGGATCACGATGGGATCGGGTGCGAGTGAGGTTGTGACGGAGTCGGGTCTCGGAACGCGGTCTCGATACGGTCGCTTCGCGACCTACTCGACCCGCAGAGGGGCGCGCGACCTACTCGACCCACTAGGAGGGGCCGGTCTTGATACGCCCGTCTACTCGACCGGCACGGTGGGGCGCTGGGCGTGCATCGCGTCGGCCGTTAGGGCCGCCGAGCGGAGGCGGTCGCCGATGTCGCGAGACTGGTGCGCGATGATCAGCTCGTCCGCGTTCGCGTTCTCCGCGAAGTCCTCGAGATAGGCGCGCACCTTCTCCGGGGTGCCGACGGCCGTGTATCTCATCATGTTCGCAATGTTCTGACCCTCCCGTGTGGTGAGGAAGGCGTCGATCTGGTCGTCGGAGTAGTCGGGAGCGCCGGGCCCGCGAGCTATCAGACTGCGTACGCGGGCGCGGCGGGTCGTCTCGAACTGAAGCGCCGCATCCGCCTCGTCCTCGGAGGCGATCACGTTGACTCCCGCGATCACGTACGGTTCCGCGAGCTGCGTCGAGGGGGTGAAGTCGCGGCGATAGGTGCGGATGGCCTCGTGCAGCGCGTCCGGGGCGAAGTGCGACGCGAATGCGTACGGCAGCCCGAGCGCGGCGGCGAGCTGAGCGCCGAAGAGCGAGGATCCGAGAATGTAGAGGGGAACGTTTGTTCCGGCGCCGGGAACGGCCTGCACTCCCGGGATGACCGACTCGCCGCGCAGGTAGGCCTGAAGCTCGACGACATCCTGCGGGAATTCATCCGATGCTCTCGGGTCCCGACGCATCGCGCGAGCGGTGTTTTGATCGCTGCCCGGCGCGCGGCCGAGGCCAAGGTCGATGCGTCCGGGGAAGAGCTCCGCGAGTGTTCCGAACTGCTCCGCGATGATGAGCGGCGAGTGGTTCGGCAGCATGATCCCGCCGGCCCCGAGCCGGATGGTCGCGGTGTGCTCGGCGACATAGGCGATCAGGATGCTCGTGGCCGAGGACGCGATGGTCGGCATGTTGTGGTGCTCGGCATACCAGACCCGCCTATATCCGTGCTTCTCTGCAGTCTGTGCGAGGGCGACGCTTCCCTCGAAGCTGTCGCGCGGTGTCTGGCCGGGAGCGATGGG
>JAUZFY010000182.1 GCA_030840185.1 Microbacteriaceae bacterium
GCGCCTGTGGGAAAGCCCCGGCGTGCGCCGAACCAGGCTCGAGGTCGAGGCCTACGCGCGCCAGCAGGCGCCGATAGTCAGGGCACAGGCGGAGTCGCTGGCCAAGGCAACCCCGGCGGCCATTGCCGAGAGCGCGCGAGCTGCCGCGGATACCGCGCGGGCCGCAGCCGACCGCGCCGCCGCGCTAACCAACGAACTGGCCGAGCGCGTGACGACGGTCGCGAGGGATGTCGCGGCCAATGTCACGGACACCGCAAAGGATGTCGCCGACAAGACCGTTACCACCGCGAAGGGTGTTGCCGACAGAACAACCTCGACCGCCAAGGGCGTCGCGGACAAGACGGCCAATCGAACCAAAGATGTGCGCGGCAGGGTCTCCGACACCGCGGACGACCTTCGCGACCGGGTCACCGCCACGGCGGCGGAACTGCGCGAGCGCGGTGAGGGCGCTCGTGATCGCGTGGTAGCCAAGGCGAGCGAGTCGCGTGACGGCGCGCTTGCAGACCTCGAGGACGACGACGACCGGTAGTCAGCATGCTCCGGGAGGGTTGTGCCGGGAGCGGTTGACCAGAAGCCGCTCACGGCCGTTCAGAGCACGTTGATCGCCGTGGCGCGCCAACGGTTGTCGAGCCCCTCGAGGCGCAAGGCGACTGCGCGAGTCCTCGCCCGCCCCTGCACGATGACGACCGCTTCGATCACGCCGTCGCGCGGTTCAGAGATGCTTGTGGACCCGATCGCAAAACTGGGCCGACGAACCACCTGGCCCTTTGCCTGCCGCGCGCGCGACGACAGGACTACGCGCTTGAGCAGGTGTCTGTACACGTCATCGGTCACCCAGCGCGAAATCTGCTCAAGGTCGCGGGCGCCGGCGAGGATCTCGATCACGCAGCGGGTGAGATTCTCAAGGAGCGGTTGCGGATTAGGCAGATCCGACCGGCGAGCCGGTTGCGTCCCGAAGAACTCTTCCGACTGAAACGGCGCCCTGATCACCTTGCTTGGCAGAGTTTCGCGCACGTGCGCCGCTCCGGGGGATGGGGCGGGCACTGCGTCGCTCATAGCTGGCTCCACGTCGCTAAGTCGCCGAGGGCTGATCCACCCGAAGGCTGCACATTGAAGGATCGATAGTCGGTGGCATCCTTCAGCTCCCCCGAACGGGGGATGTCGCCTTGCTCAGAACTAAAGCAGCAGTTGCTCCGGGTGTCCACGCCCCAACCTTTAGGTGTGGATAACTCACCCGCGGCGTGCGTGTCGTCACTACGGTCGCAGCATGCGCTGGGACAACCTCTTCGACGACCTCGAAAGTCAGCTCGAGCAGGAGCTCAACGCCGAGGAAATTGACGTTCGGGCTGAGGAGGAGCGCCTGCGTCTCGGACGAATGACGATGCGCGACCGACTCGTTGCGCTTCGCGAGACCGGTGCGCCTGCGGGCGGAGGCGTGCGGGTGCTTCTGACGGACGGAACGGCAATTACCGTGCAACCGGTGACCTTCGGACGGGATTGGATCTCCGGCGACCTCGTTGACGAATCGCCCCGACGGTCCCAATGCATCGTCCCGATCGCTTCCATCTCGGCACTCCTCCTCGATCGGCTTCAGGTGGCCGGCAGCATCGAGGACAGGGAACCAGCGGATGAGGGGCGAGGCCTCTCTCGACGGCTCGGTCTGGGATTCGTGCTGCGCGACCTGTGCCGCAGACGCGCTGCCGTGGGGTTGCAGCTGGCCGACGACCTCGTGCACGGCACTATCGACCGGGTGGGACGGGACCATCTCGATCTCGCCGCCCACGAGCCGGGAAGCCAGCGCCGCGAGTCCGAGGTCACCCACTACCGGGTTGTGCCGTTTGCTCAGCTCCTGGTGGTTCGGCTCTGATCTGTTCGCCCGTGGTCTGTTCGCGCCTGGTCTGCTCGGCTCTGAGCGGCTCGACCCGCGGCGGCATGGTGATCGTCGCCGCCTCCGAAGGAGTGTTCATCCAGGCTCGCGTAGTCCGACTGGTTCCACAGGCTCATCCGGCGGGCCTCTTCATACTTGGCCTCGATGTAGGACTCAAGAACGGCTCGTTCTACCCGCCAATGCCCGTGACCGCCGATCTTGATGGCCGGCAGTTCCCCCGAGCGCACCAGGGCGTAGGCCTGGCTGGCCGAGATGTTTAGGATCTCTGCCGTGTCGGCGAGCGTGAGAAAGCGCCCGAGCGCGCTTGCAGCGCTGCGGGCGGCCGGGTCCGAGTCGTTCATGCCTCGATTATGAGCGCCGTACAACGGGGCAGACCGGGGTGTGGATAACTTTCCCGGTGACGTCGATCGGTCAGGACGATGGGTTCCTGCACCGTGTCAATTCCTGCACCGTGTCAGCTGACCAGCCGGAGGCGCGTGATGGGAAGTAAGGCGACCAAGGGGGAATCCGTTCCTCGATCGTTCTGGTTCGACCCGCGGTTCGCCATCGGCATTGCCCTCGTGGTTCTCTCCGTGCTCGGGGTGCTGGCGATAGTCTCCGCGGCCGACAGCGGCGTCCGTGTCTACGTTGCTCGTTCCGCGCTAAGCCCAGGAGACAGGGTCACTCCCGAAGACCTCGACGCACGCAGCGTACGGCTCGGCTCCGCCGTCGGACAGTATGTAAACGAAGGCGGCCTGCCGGGTGGCGGCCTAGTAATCACACGAGCGATCTCCGCGGGGGAACTGGTGCCGCAATCGGCGGTCGGTGACCCGATCGGCACCCGGCTCGCGCCGCTCGTCGTGTCGGTGAGTGGCCAACTCGCGAAATCGGTCGCCGCCGGCAGCGTCGTCGACCTCTGGTCGGCTCGGGAGAATGACAACGTGTTCGGTCCTCCCGTCGTCCTGGTCTCTTCGGCAACGGTCGTTCGCGTGATCGCCAAGCAGGGAATCCTCGCCGATCGGACTGGAGAGTCCGTCGAGGTTCTCGTGCCGCGCGCGAAGACCGCGAAGGTTCTCGAGGCGATCGCAAACAAAGACGCCATTTCCGTGGTTCCGGTCGACATCCCGACGGGAGGATGACGGTGCGGCGGGTTGCGCTCGCGCTTCCTCTCGCGGCGGAGGATCGCATGGCGATGGAACTGGTCCGGCACGGGATGGAGCTCGCGTCGCGCTGCTCGAGCGCGGACGAACTCGCCGCGGCCATCGAGAGAACTCAACCGGACTTCGCCATCATTGCGGCATCGCCGCGTTATCTCAATGACCGGCTGATGGCCGAGGCGGATGCGGCCGGGGTCAGGCTGCTCGCCCTCGTGGCATCCGACTCTGAGAGACGGCACGCGGCGAGCCTCGGACTTCTCGAAGTGGCGGACGTCGAGGCGGAATGGGCAGTGCTCGAGACCTTGCTGGTTGGGAGCCAGGAGGAGCCGAACCTCGCTCCCCTCGAGCGTCGCGGTCGGGTGATTGCCGTCTGGGGGCCGGCCGGATCACCGGGTCGCACGTCGCTCGCGATCTGTCTCGCCTCCGAACTAGCGGCCGCCGGACACACCGTGGCGCTCGCCGACGTTGACACGTTTAGCGGCTCCATCGCACCCGCCCTCGGGTTGCTTGACGAGGCGCCGGGATTCGCGGCTGCGTGCCGACTCGCGGCCGCCGACAGCCTCACCCAGCAGGAACTGGAACGCATTGGGCAGCGCTATCTGTCCTCGCGCGGGAGCTTTTGGGTGCTGACCGGCATCGGGCGCCCGAATCGGTGGCCAGAACTATCGGCCGACCGAGTCGGAAAGGTAGTGCGCGCCTGCCGGGAATGGGTCGACTTCACCATCCTGGACACCGGTTTCAGCCTCGAGAACGACGAGGAAATCAGCAGCGACCTTTTTGCCCCTCGCCGAAATGGGGCGACCCTCGCCGCGCTGCGAGAGGCTGGCGACGTCGTCGCCGTCGGTTCGGCCGATCCGGTCGGGCTGTCCCGATTCCTTCGTGCCCACGTTGACCTTCTCGAGACCGTCGATTCCGAAATCGTAACCGTGGTCATGAACAAAATCCGTGCCGGAGCGATAGGGCCGCGGGCCACCAGTCAGGTGCGCCAGGCGCTGCTGCGGTTCGGGGGAATAAATTCGCCGGTCTTCGTGCCGCACGATCAGGCCGCGTTCGATGCGGCGGTGCTGACCGGTAAGACCGTGCTTGACGTCGCGGGTCGGTCGTCCGCTCGACTCGCCATCGCGACGCTCGTGGAGGAGCGGCTCGCGCCGCAACCGACCCGCTCTCGCCGTCGAGCCTGGTCGGGGCGATCCCGGGTCGCGGAGGCCAACTAGGCCGCTATCGGGCGGGCGCCTTGCTCACCTCTGGGAGCGCCCGTGCAGCGGGAACCCCGGATGGCGCGCCTAAGCTTGGCGTGTGTCGACGCTCTCTGATCTGGTTCTCGCCCAAGGACGTTCCACCGAGGCCGATGTGGAGTGGTTGCATCTTCTCGTTGGTGACTGGCAATTGCTCGCCGACCTCGCCTTCGCCGACATCGTGCTCTGGGTGCCGACTCAGGATGACAATTTCGTCGCCGTGGCTCACGCTCGCCCGTCCAGCTCCGCGACCCTGTTCTACCGCGACTTCGTCGGGCAGGCGATCAAGCCGGAGTGGAAGACGCAGGTCACCGAGGCGTTCGAGTCCACTCGAATCGTGGACTCGGCCGCCCCGGACTGGTATGAGGAGACGCCGACCCGCGTCCGCGCGGTACCGGTGCTGCGCAGGCTGTCCGCGTCCGGTGCGGAGACCACGAAACATCCAATCGCCATCATCACCCGTCACACCAACCTGAGCGAGGCGCGCACCCCGAGTCGCCAGGAACTGACGTTCAACGAGTGCGCCAACGACCTCTTCGCGATGATCTGCGCCGGCGACTTCCCCGACCTCGGAGCGCCGACCGGGCCTCGCCGCGGGGCGCCGCGCGCATCCGACGGTCTATTGCGTCTCAACGTCGGCGGTGTGGTCACTTTCGCCAGTCCGAATGGGCTCTCGGCATTCAACCGGATGGGGTTCGATGGGGAACTTGAGTCGGAGTCGCTGGCGGAGGTGACGACGACCCTCCTCAGCGGGCGGCTGATCGTGGATGAGTCGCTGCCGCTCGTCGTCACCGGCCGGGCGCCCTGGCGTACCGACATCGAAGCAAAGGGCGTGACTGTCTCGCTTCGTGCGATCCCCATTCGGAACCGGGGTGAGCGGGTCGGAGCGATCGTGCTGTGTCGCGATGTCACCGAGCTTCGGCACCAGGAACGGGAGCTCATCACCAAAGATGCGACGATTCGGGAGATCCATCACCGGGTCAAGAACAACCTGCAGACGGTGGCATCGCTGTTGCGCATCCAGGCTCGTCGCTCACATTCTGACGAGGCGCGCGATTCGCTAAACCAAGCGATGCGCCGAGTCGCGGCCATCGCGGTGGTGCACGACACCCTGAGTGAGGGACTCAATCAGAACGTCGACTTCGATGTGGTATTCGATCGCGTGCTCAAGCTGATCGCCGAAGTCGCATCCACCCACAACACCAAGGCGCATCCCACCTTCACCGGCAGTTTCGGTGCTCTGCCTAGCGAATATGCGACGCCGCTCTCGCTCGCGCTGACCGAGTTGGTCACCAACGCCGTCGAGCACGGACTCGCCGGCCGGGAGGGCAATGTCGAGATCATCGCCGAACGTTCCGAAGAGACCCTGAGCGTTCAGGTGAGGGACAACGGCGGGGGCTTGCCGGAAGGCAAGGTCGGCTCGGGTCTCGGCACGCAGATAGTCCGAACCCTGATTCAGGGTGAACTCGGCGGCACCATCGACTGGCACACCATGGTCGGAAGCGGTACCGAAGTGACGATCGAAGTTCCGCTGAATTGGCTCACCAAGAGCTAGGCATCGGATGCGCGGGACGGCTCGAAAACCTTCGTCCGACCACTTCGACCGGCCTCGAACCGATCGGCGATCGAACCTAGGAGGCTCGGCGGGCGCGAGCGGCGCGGCGCTTGAGCGCGCGGCGCTCGTCCTCGCTGAGGCCGCCCCAGACGCCTGAATCCTGGCTGGTCTCGAGCGCGTACTGGAGGCACATCTCGGTCACGCTGCACCGAGCGCAGACGGCTTTTGCCTTGTCGATCTGA
>JAUZFY010000199.1 GCA_030840185.1 Microbacteriaceae bacterium
GATGTTCCGATGACCAAGGTCGATGAGGTGGCGTGTGGCCAGCCGTGCTCCAGCGACCTGGTCGACGGACAGGCTTCGCTGGCCGTCGCGACCGGTTGAGTCGAGGGTGACAAGGGGGAGGCTGATCTCCAGCTCGCGAATCGCATCGAACACCCGCACCTGCGGCGCGATAACGATGAGGCCCTCGATGGCCTGGCTGATCAGATACTCCAGCCGATCCCGGATCGCCTCGTAGTCACTCGTGGCGAGGCTCGTCGTTGTGATCAGGTACCCGGACTCCCGAGCCGCCTCTTCGATGGCCTGAAGGCTCGTGGCCGGCCCGTATGTCGCCACTTGCGAAGTGAGCACGCCGATGGTGCGCGAGCGGCTCGTGACGAGCGCCCTGGCAGCCTGATTTGGTCGATAACCCAGCTGCTCGATCACCTCGAGCACTCGATCTTTGGTGCTTTGGCGGATGTTCACCGAGTCGTTGAGTGCCCGGGAGACGGTCTGATAAGACACGCCGGCGATCCGCGCGACATCGCGGATGCTCGGGGCACGAACCTTCGCTTGTTCCATGGATGGTGGTATCCGGATTCGTTGCGGGCCGCACGGTCGATTTCGTGTACGGGATCCCATTATCACGCACCAACTGCCTGATGCCCTATCGGCCGACCTTGCGCCAGCCCGGGCGCAGGGATGACGTCTCGCGCCGCGCGACCGGACATATTCTCAAAATGGAATACCAGCGACCGCTGGCCGCGCGGACATCCGGGGCCGGTCATCGCGCCCCGGCCGTCCCCTCACCAAAACGCAGGAGAAACACCACCGCCGAAAGTAAAACCGACGAAACACGCCCATTCCGTGGTGAATGTCCTGCGTTTTCGGTCACGCCGGGAGCACCCGCCACGCGGTCAGGAGGCCACGACGAGCGGGATACCGCTTAGAGCGCGTTGACCCGATCGAGCGTCGAGAGCAGGTCGGAGAGGAGGTCATCCACTCCCTCGATACCGACGGAGAGGCGCGTGACATTGGCCGGAACCTCCAGCGCGGTTCCCCGCACCGACGCGTGCGTCATCTCCGACGGGTAGCTGATGAGCGACTCCACTCCCCCGAGGGACTCGGCGAGTTGGAACAGTTCCGTCGACTCGGCGAAGGCCCGCGCTGCCGCCGCTCCCCCGGCCAGTCCGACGGAAATCATTCCGCCGAACGCCCGCATCTGCCGCGCGGCGATCTCGTGGCCGGGGTGTGTCGACAGTCCGGGGTAGTAGACGCGCTCGACCGCCGGATGCGCGACAAGCGCTTCGGCGATCGCTTGCGCGTTCGACGAGTGGCGTTCCATCCGCACCGCGAGGGTCTTGATCCCCCGAGTGGTGAGCCACGCATCCATTGGCCCGGAGACCGGCCCGACGGCGAACTGCAGGAAGCCGATCTTCTCCGCGAGCTCGTCGTCGTTCAAGACGACCGCGCCACCGAGCACGTCGGAGTGACCGCCGAGGTACTTGGTCGCCGAGTGCGTGACGACGTCGGCGCCGTCCGCGAGCGGGTTCTGCAGGTAGGGCGAGGCAAAGGTGTTGTCGACAACGACGAGAACGCCGGCGGCGTGCCCGATCTCCACGAGGGCGGCGATGTCGCTGATTTTCATGAGCGGGTTGCTCGGCGTCTCCAGCCACAGCACCTTGGTGTTCGGCCTGATCGAGGCGCGAACCGCATCGAGGTCGGTCATCTCCACCGTGTCGAGCTCGATCCCCCACGGAACGAAGACCCGATTGACGAGACGATGCGTTCCACCGTAGACATCGTTGCCCATGATTACGTGGTCGCCAGGGGCGAGCACCGCGCGCAGCAGCGTATCCTCACCGGCGAGGCCGGAACCGAAGCTGAACCCGTGCTTGGCCCCCTCGAGGTCGGCGACAAGCGTCTCAAGCGAGGTGCGGGTCGGGGTGCCGCCTCGCGCGTACTCGTAGCCGCCCCGGAAGCCGCCGATGCCATCTTGCACGAACGTCGAGGTCTGGTAGATCGGCGGGATGACCGCGCCCGTGGTCGGGTCGAAGCTCTGTCCGGAGTGGATGGCGCGAGTGGAGAAATCGTGGGAGGAAGGCAATTGAGTCGATTCTTCTCAGGAGTGGACGGCAGGGTCGGTCAGTTGGACAGGAACGTGAGCAGGTCATGGCGAGTGACCACGCCGACCGGTTTTCCATCCTCGGTGACAAGGAGGGCATCGGAGTCGACGAAGGCGGACCGAGCCGCGCTCACCGGCTCGTGTACCCCGATCAAACCGAGAGGCGCCCCGATAAATTTCCCGATCGCGTCGGTCATGCTCGCCTCGCCGCTGAACACTTCCTCGAGGAGGGAGCGCTCCTCCACCGCGCCGACCACTTCGCCGATCACCACGGGCGGCTCGGCCGACAGCACAGGAAGCTGCGACACCCCGTATTTGGCCATGATCTGGATGGCGTCGCGCACCGTGTCCGTCGGGTGAACGTGCACGAGCGCAGGCAGGCTTCCCGTCTTGTGTCCGACCACGTCGGCCACTGTCTTCTCGGACGAGACCTGGGTGAAGCCGTAGGACTGCATCCACTTCTCGCTGAACACCTTTCCGAGGTAACCCCGGCCGCCGTCCGGCAGAAGCACCACAACGACGGCATCCGCGGGGAGGTCCTTCGCGGCCTTGAGTGCCGACGCCACAGCGAGACCGCTTGAGCCGCCGACGAGCAGTCCCTCCTCGCGAGCGAGTCGGCGCGTCATCTCGAACGACTCGGCGTCGGTGCAGGCGATGATCTCGTCGACGACGCTCGCAT
>JAUZFY010000204.1 GCA_030840185.1 Microbacteriaceae bacterium
GGGAACATCTGGTGGGTGCTGAGCCCCTCCGGCGACAAGATCTCAACGCCGGCGCCCTCACCGTCGAGCAGTAAATCCGGCTACTGAGGCAGCGCGGGCCGGTTTGGATCGAGCGTCAAGCGAGACCGGCCCAGCGCGCGGGGCTGAGAGGATGGACCGCGTCGCTCGTCGCCTCACAGCCCCCGCACACAGCCACAGCACAGAATCGACAATGGCGGATCTATACATTTGTACAGGTCTTTCGGAAGAAGCCCCGACGAATAAATGAGAGAGCATGAAACTCAACACCAACACAATCTCGGCAAAGTACACATTCTCTGCGCTTGCCGGACTGTCTCTGCTCGGAGCCGTCGCCGGGTGCACGAGCACCGCGCAGACCTCCGCCTCGAATAACAGCTCTTCGGCGCCGGTTGTCAGCGAAGCACCGTCAACGGCCGCCGGGTCCGGATCAGGGGGATCGACCTATAAGGACGGCACGTACACCGAGGACGGCACCTACGAGTCGCCGGCCGGACTCGCGCGAATCACAGTCAAGGTCACGCTCGCCAAAGACATCGTCACGGCAATCAACGTAAACGGGCACGCGACCGACGCCACAGCGAAGTCGTACCAGGGTGCCTTCGATAGCGGAATCGCCGGCAAGGTTGTCGGCAAGAAGATCGACAGCCTGAACGTGACGGTCGTCTCCGGATCTTCACTCACGAGCGGCGGATTCGACGAGGCCATCAAGAAGATCGAGGCGAGTGCGCGTGCCTAGCCTGGCGTTCACCGCCATTGGCACCGCCTGGAAAATCGAAACCGTTCGTTCGATCGAGGGCGACCTCGAGGCCCGCATTCACGCCAGAATCGACGATTTCGACCGCGCCTACTCCCGGTTTCGCACCGATTCGCTCGTGTCGAAGATCGCTTCCACGAGCGGACGGCACGAATTTCCGGATGATGCCGCCGCCATGTTCGACCTGTACGACGAGCTGTTTGCGAGCACCGGCGGGGCGGTAACGCCGCTCGTCGGGAGATCTCTCGAGCAGCTCGGCTACGACCGCGACTACTCGCTGGTGCGGCACGGCGACAATCTGCCCGCGGCCGACTGGATGGCGGAGGTGAGCCGCACTGGCAACGTCGTCACCACGACGACGCCGGTTCTCATCGATGTCGGTGCCGCCGGCAAGGGTTATCTCGTCGATCTGGTCGGCGAGGTGCTCCGGAGCGCGGTCATTGACGAATTTGTCATCGACGCGAGCGGGGATCTGCTCGTCGCAGGCCGGCAACCTCGACGCGTCGCCCTCGAGCATCCGCTCGACCCGAGTCTTGCCGTCGGCGTGGTCGAACTGCAGAGCGGCTCGATCTGCGCATCCGGATCAAATCGCCGGGTCTGGGGCGAGGGCTCCCACCACATCATTGACGGGCGCACCGGTGAGCCAACCCGTGACGTCATCGCGACCTGGGCGATCGCGGAGACCGGCCTGGCCGCCGACGGCCTCGCCACCGCCTTGTTCTTCACCGAGCCGAGCGTTCTTGCAGGCGCTTTCGCCTTCAGCTATGTGCGGGTGTTTGCCTCCGGTCGCGTCGAGCATTCGGCAGATCTTCCGGGGGAGGTGTTTTCATGACTGGTTTTCTTGATCGACTGACCGGCCGAGTCACAATGTACCGGCTCGTCGTCATCGTGCTCGGAGCGCTCGCAGCGATCACCCTGGTGCTCTCCCTCATTCCCGGCGCGCTGTCATTCTCGCCGCTCCAGCTGCTGGCGACCCTCGTCACGTCCCTCGTGGTCACCTACCTCGCGAACCGGCTGATCGCCCTTCCCTTCCGAGTGCGACCGCACAGCGAATCCTCAATCATCACGGCGCTCCTTCTGTTCTTCCTGTTCTTCCCGACGACCGACCCAAGCCGATTGCTCGTGCTCGCGCTCGTCGCCGTCATCGCGAGCCTCTCGAAATACGTGCTTGTCGTTCGGGGTCGTCACATCTTCAACCCGGCCGCGATCGCCGCCGTCATCATCGCGTTCACCCAGCTGAGCGCTGCGGTGTGGTGGGTCGGGACCCCCGTGTTGCTCGTGCCCGTCGTGATCGGGGCCTTCCTCGTGGTGTACCGGGTGCGACGGTTCGCGCTCGTCGGGGTGTTTGTCGTTGTCGCCGTGGCGCTTTCGGTAATCAGGCTGACGGCGGGAGGAATCGACCTCGGCACGGCCGTCTGGCTGTCGATCGCGTCATCCCCCATCCTGTTCATGGCCGGATTCATGCTCGACGAACCGCTCACCCTGCCTCCGCTTCGTTGGCAACAGTTGCTGATCGCCATTGTCGCGGCCCTGATCGTCGAGGTGCCGTTCTCGTTTGGCCCGATCTACAACTCACCCGAACTCGGACTCGTCGTCGGCAACCTCATCGCCTTTCTGTTCGGACAGCGAGCCGCAATCCGGCTCGACTACGTCGGGTCCACTCAACTCACTCCGACAACGCGCGAACTCAACTTCGTCCCAAGCCGGCCGGTGCGGTTCCGGCCTGGGCAATACATGGAACTGACAGTTCCCCACCGCGGGTCGGACACCCGCGGCCTCCGCCGTACATTCAGCATCGCCTCCGCTCCCTCGTCGACCGAGGTGGCTTTCGGCATGAAGGCGCCGCAGCAGTGCAGCAGCTTCAAGCGTGCCCTGTCCGAACTCGAGCCCGGCGCCCGGGTGAACGCGACTTCGGTCGGCGGTGACTTCGTCCTGCCGAAGGACAGCACGATTCCGCTTCTTCTGGTGGCCGGCGGCATTGGCATCACCCCGTTCGTCAGCCAGTTGCGTGAGCTTGCGGCAACCGGGGAGAAACGCGACATCGTGCTTGTTTTCGCCGTGGGCGCGAGCGACGAACTCGCCTACGCCGACGAGCTCAGCACCAGCGGGTTCCGAGCGCTCGTCATCGCCCCGGAAATGCCGGCCGCCATGCCGGCCGCCTGGCAGTATCTCGGGG
Source organism: Microbacteriaceae bacterium (assembly GCA_030840185.1). Classification (GTDB taxonomy): domain Bacteria; phylum Actinomycetota; class Actinomycetes; order Actinomycetales; family Microbacteriaceae; genus Lacisediminihabitans. The sequence goes on from JAUZFY010000204.1 coordinate 2,952, forward strand.
CTGGGCGTATCACCGCGGCCCTTCTCGCCGGCACGATCCCAGACCTCGCCTCGCGAATGGCCTACGTGTCCGGTCCCCCGGCGCTCGTCACGGCCCTCCGCCGCGACCTCCGCAGGCTCGGGGTTCGGCGCATCAGGGCGGACTACTTCTCGGGATACTGACGGTCTCGGGAAACCGTGCCGCACTGACCCGCCCGCGTGGCCATCCGACCGCTGCGCAGCGAAAACGCAGGAGAACCACCACTGCGGAGCCGTTTTCCGCTCAAATGGTTACGTTGCGTGGTGAATCTCCTGCGTTTTGAGCAACCCGCCGA
>JAUZFY010000206.1 GCA_030840185.1 Microbacteriaceae bacterium
TGTACTTTGCCGAGATTGTGTTGGTGTTGAGTTTCATGCTCTCTCATTTATTCGTCGGGGCTTCTTCCGAAAGACCTGTACAAATGTATAGATCCGCCGCTGTCGATTCTCCGCGGCGGCTGTGTGCGGGGCCTGTGAGGCCTCGAGCGACGCCGGTCCATCCTCTCAGCCCCAGCCCTCGCAGCCCCAGCCCTCTCAGCCCTGAGGCGCAGTAGACCCCTCCGCACGCTCAGGGTGGTGCGCTGGGCCGGTCTCGTTTGACGCTCGATCCAAACCGGCCCGCGCTGCCTCAGTAGCCGGATTTGCTGCTCGACGGTGAGGGCGCCGGCGTTGAGATCTTGTCGCCGGAGGGGCTCAGCACCCACCAGATGTTCCCCACGCCTTGTCCGGTGACGTCGCCGGCCGCCTTGTCACGGGCGAAGGTGTAGATGGGCAGGCCGTTGACAGTGATCTGCATTTCGCCGTTGACTCCGGTAATCGTGCCGACTTTCCCGGTGACGCCCTCGACGGTCGGCGTGGTGGACGTGGTGGTGATGGCGGGCCATGCCGTCGCGCAGGAGCCGGTGCACGTGCTGGATCCCGAGCCGGCGGTGTCCTTGTCGAAGACGTACGCAGTCATCCCCTTACCGTCGACGATGATTTTTCCAAGTGCGGTGCTCGCAGTGGAGAGAGCTGCCGACGAGGGGGCTGATTTCGACGGGGCGGTCGAGGGGCTCGAATACGTTGAGCCGCCGCTCGTTGACGAACAGCCGGCGAGCGCGATGATCGCAAATGCTGTGCCCGCGACCGACATCATGAGCCTGGAACGTGTCTTCATGGTAAAAATCCTTTCGCTGTGGGGGCGACCAAGGGGCCCTTCGGTGCGACCGTGGCCGCTGATGTAAAGACGGGATAGCGAGGAAGGATGTTCACGAGCGGACTGGGGACGCCGAAATTCGGTATTTCCGGGCCCCATCACCGTCGATCGTTGTGTCCAACGCGATTCGACGCACAAAGGTGACTCTGCTGCGCTACCTCGGCGGCCGGGCTGGCCTCGCGGCCGTATTGCTCGGAGTGGACGACTTCGGCACGGGAATCGTTCCGAAAGGGTGCGAACTCGTCCCGTGGGGAGTTGGCTGGGGTCGACGATGCCCGCGGGCACAACTCCGACGGGGCTATTTCCGCCCGGTGGTGAACCTTTTCGGGCGCTGTCTCGTTGTACTTGATGGAGGTATCCATGCCGGACGAGCAGGCGCAGCTGTTGCGTGCGTTACACGACGCCCACGGGCCGGCGTTGTTTCGCTACGTTGCGGGCCTGACACGGGATTACGGATTCGCTGAGGATGTCGTGCAGGAGACGCTTCTCCGAGCCTGGCGTCGGCCCGAGATTCTTGAGCAGGGTACGGAGCGGGCCAGGGCGTGGCTGTTCACTGTTGCCCGGAACCTCGTGATCGACGATCGGCGGAGTGCCCGATTCAATCACGAGATCACGAGCGAAAATCTTCCCGAGAATTCGACGCCGGACGGTACCGACACCGTGCTCGACAAATGGCTGCTTTCCGATGCCCTGCTCGCGCTCTCGCTCGAACACCGCACGGCGGTGGTGAGCGCGTACTACCTCGGCCAATCCGCCGCGGAGATCGCACGAAACGAAAACGTTCCCGAAGGCACCGTGCGTTCCCGCATTCACTACGCGCTCCGTGCCCTCCGGCTCGAACTACAGGAACGAGGTGTCACCGAATGAATGACCCGCACGACCCATTCCGCGAATGGGATTCCGCGTATGTGCTCGGCATGCTGAGCCCGGACGATCGGCGCGCGTTCCAGAGGCACCTGGCGACCTGCCCCGCCTGTTCCGCCGCGGTGGCTGACCTCGCTGGCATTCCCGGCATCCTCAGCCTGCTCAGTCCGGCCGAAGCGATCGCGCTCGACGCGCCGCGGCCGGACGATCACCTCCGGTCGGAACAACACGAGCCGGATCTCGTGCCGCGCCTTGCAGCCGCGGCGGTGCGTAAGCGTCGTCGGCTGCGTCTTCGCGTTGGGGCGCTCTCCCTCGCTGCTGCGGCGGTCATCGGCTTCGGCGGTCTCGCACTCGGCACCCTACTGACCCCACCGGCCTCCACCTCGGTGGCAAGCGACCACGTGCCAGCTCTGCGGGCGATGAGCCAAGTGGTCCCCGGCGCAATGACGGCGCAGCTCGCGCTGAGTGAAAAGGCGTGGGGAACCCGCATCGACTGGAAGTGCGAATACCGTACGGCGAATTGGTCCTCCACCCCGCCGACCTACGACCTCGTCGTCACCGACGCCTCCGGCACGGAGACCACGGTCGCGACGTGGAAGGCGGCCAAGTCCACCGCGAGCGGGCTCGTGGCATCCACGAGCGTGCCGACCGCACAAATCCGAAGCGTCGAAATCCGGGTCGGAGGGGTGACTCTGGTTCGCTCAGCGTTCTAGCTCGAGGCAGCGGGAACGCGCACCATTCCCTCTTGCGCGATGCTCGCGAGGAGCACTCCGTCGCGGCTGAAGATGCGACCGAGCGACAGCCCACGACCCCCAGTGG
>JAUZFY010000222.1 GCA_030840185.1 Microbacteriaceae bacterium
CGGGTGCTGGCTAATCCGGAGCCGGGCCGAGCAGCGTCGTAGCAACGGTGGCATGTGCCGAGTCCTCGTTGCTCGGATGAAACCCGCCGGCCAGCACGTCCCGGTACAGCCGCCCGAGTTCACTCGAGGAGGAGAACGCCGCTCCCCCGGCCACAGCAATAGCCTGATCCACCACGAATTTGGCGGTGCGGGTCGAGCGGGACTTGATCCCGACCAGATCGCGGAACCACCGCTCGCCACGGTCGACCCTGTCGTCGACGTCGGCGGCAATCGCGTCAAGCTGAGGCAGAAGCGCGTCGTGCGCGATCGCGGCATCCGCCACCTTCCACCGGGTGATCGGATCGGCGGCCTTCGTCTGCCCGGTGCGGGCGGACACCCGTCCCGTCGCCGACTCCACGGCCAATTCGATCGCCCGCTGTCCGAGGCCGATGTACACCGCCGAAAGCAAAATCTCGAAGTTCGCGAAGATCGCGAAGATCAACGGATCCGAGCTTGGACCGGGGTCGAGCCGGCGGTAAACCCGATCGGGGGCGGCGACGGCGCGATCGAGGCGCGTGCTGTTGCTCTGGCTCGCCCGCATCCCGATCGTGTCCCAGTCGTCCAGGGTGCGGATTCCCGGCTCGTCGCGGGAGACGACGGCATGAACGAGCTTGGGCGCATCCGCCGATTCGGTGTCGAGGCCGAACAAAGCGAGCCGGGTCCACGCCGGTGAGAGGCTCGTGAAGATCTTGGTCCCGGTGAACGCGTAGCCGCCACCCGGCAGCGGCTTCGCCTCCGTTGTGCTGCCGAACAGCATGAGATCGTTGCCGGCCTCGCTGATGGCGAAGGCGAAAAGCTCACCGGCCGCAGCATCCCGAAGCACAAACTCAAGCGAGTCGTCTCCGCGATCGCGCAGGGCCTTAGCGACACCGGTCCAGACCAGGTGCATGTTCACGGCGAGCGCGGTTGCCGGTGCGGCCGCCGCGAGCCTGACCTGTTCGTGAGCCACCTCGCGAAGGGAGAGGCCGAGCCCCCCGAGCTCCCGCGGAACCAAGGCCCGAAGGTAACCGGCCGCGGCGAGCTCCTCGAGATCCTCGGCGAAGAAGGCGTTGTCCCGGTCGTAACCGGCCGCACGCGAATGAATACGACCGAGCAACTCGGTGCCGAGGAACTCGGTTCCAATCAGTCCTGTGCCGATCAGTTCTGTGCCGTGCACATCAGTGTCGTGCCGATCAGTGCCGTGCCATCCGGAGCGAGAGGAACCCATTGGTCAAGCATTGCACCGTCGGTCGGCTCCGCGAAGGTACGACAGAATTGAACCAGTGAGCGCCGAAGAGAAGGACTTAGTCAAGCGATCGCATTTCGTCGACCTCGCGCCTCTGCGCGAAAGTCCCGCCTTCGCCAAGCTGTGGATCGGAAATGCGGTCTCCGGAATCGGCAGCCAAATGACAATCGTCGCGGTCGGTCTTCACATCTACAAGCTCACCGACTCGACCCTCGCCGTGTCCCTCGTCGGCGCCTTCGCCCTCGTGCCGATGATTCTCGCCGGGTTGTACGGCGGGATGCTCGCCGACGCCTTCGACCGGCGACTCATCCTCGTGATTGCCGCGGTAGTCGCGTGGGGATCGACAATCGTGCTCGCGCTGATCGCCTGGCTGGGCGTGGACATCGTCTGGCCGTTCTATTTGCTGACGACCCTCAACGCGGTCGCCGCCACCGTGATGGGCACCGTGCGTTCGGCCGTGCTCCCCCGGCTGCTGCCGAAGCGGCTGCTTCCCGCGGCCTCCGCCCTCAACGGGATGAGCATCGGGGTCATGGTCACGGTGGGTCCGGCCCTCGCCGGAGTTCTCGTCGCGACCGTCGGATTCGGCTGGACCTATACGACCGACGTCGTGCTCTTCCTCAGCGCCTTCGCCGGAATCTTCTCCCTGCCGCGGCTTGCTCCGGAGGGAGAGGTGCAGCGTCCGGGTCTAGCCTCCCTCCGATACGGCCTCGACTTCCTGCGATCGGCACCCAACGTTCGGATGACCTTCATCGCCGACATCATCGCGATGACGTTCGGGCAGCCGCGGGTGCTGTTCCCTGCGGTCGGCGCTGTCGTTCTCGGTGGCGGGGCCGTGACCGTCGGTGTGCTCACAGCGGCGGGGGCTGTCGGGGCGCTGCTCAGCAGCCTGCTCTCCGGAAAGCTCGGCGGCATCCGCTGGCACGGCCGCGCCGTCCGCACCGCGATCGTCGTCTACGGCTGTTTCGTCGCAGGGTTCGGAGCGGTGCTCGCTTTCATGTCCCTTAGCGCGGCCGGGCACTTCTCGGCGAGCCATCCGAATCTCGTGGCGATCGGCATCGCGGGCCTGATGCTCGTCGGCGCCGGCGGAGCTGACAATGTCAGCAGCATCTTCCGGCAGACCATCCTGCAGACGGCCGTGCCCGACAACATGCGCGGCAGGCTCCAGGGCGTCTTCACGGTAGTGGTGACCGGTGGCCCCCGGATCGGCGATATCTTCGCGGGCCTCGCGACCGCCGTGGCCGCGATCTGGGTTCCCCCGCTTCTTGGCGGACTGCTGATCGTCGCGATTCTCGCTGCGCTCATGAGAAGGCAGCGCGACTTCCTGGGCTACGACGCGATCGCGCCGACTCCCTGAGACAGCGCCCTGCTCGTCGAGCAGCACCCGACGCAGGACGAGGCGAATCGAGACGGGGCACGCTGGCCGGGTTTCGATACGGTCGCTGCGCGACCTGCTCAACCCACAACAGTCACTGCGCGACCTACTCAACCCACAGGTCGCGCTACTCCGCTTCGCGGAAGATGCCGGCGGGTAACGTCCCGCCTGACACGAGGTAGAGCCGTTGGGTCGCTCGCGTCATCGCGACGTAGAGGGCGCCGGCCCCCCGCTCGGATGCGGCAAGGATCGCATTGGGGTCCACCACGACGACGGAATCGAACTCGAGACCTTTGGCCTCCTGCGGTGTGATTACGGCGATGTCTCGAGAGAGTCCGATCGGTCCGAGACCGACCGCCGAACCGAATTCCTCCGTGAGCCGACGATTAAGCTCCTGAATTCCGGATTCCAGCACGATCACGGCGAGCGTTCCGCCCTCGTTGAGCGCGCGATCGCGACGCACCGCCTCCGCGGCATCCGCTACGACCTCGATCGGCCACTGGCTGGATCGAACGGCTCGCGACGGGGTCACGCTCAGCCCGTGGGCAACCGCCATCGACTCGGCGGCCGCCGCAATCTGGCTCGGCGTGCGGTAGTTCACCGTCAACTCCTCGAGGCGCCAACGGTCGACCTCTGGCGACCCGTTCAGAAGTGGGGCGAGCGCCTCCTTCCAGGTCGAGGCCGCTGCGGATGACGCGGCTTGGGCTATGTCGCCGACGATCGTGAAGGATCTCGACGGGCCACGCCGAAGCAACAGCCGCCACTGCATCGGCGACAGCTCCTGTGCCTCGTCGACGACGACATGCCCGTAGGTCCAGGTGCGGTCTGCTGCGGCCTTTTCCGCCGTTGTCGCCCGGTCCCCGAGCTCGGCAAAATTGTCGGCGAGCGACTTCGCGTCGACCAGTCCGCCGACCTGCATGTTCTCAATCGCGCGCTCGGCGTTTTCGATGTCCCGCTTGCGCTGCTGCTTCGCTTCGCGCTTCACGGCGGCATCGGCGATGTTGTATTCGCCCAGGTATCCCGCGGCCTCGTCGAGCAACGGAATGTCGGAGATCGTGAAGTCGCTGTCGCGCTCGCGGCGAAGGAGCGCCCTGCGCTCCGGGCTCCAGTCGGGCGTCAGCTCGGCGAGCCACTGCGGGCGGGCGTACAAATCCTGGAGCAGCTTCTGCGGAGTAAGCGGCAGCCACGCGGTATTGAGCGCGATCCGCACGTCCTCCGCCGACCGGAGATCCTCGCGCAGCATCGGCAGGTCGCTGTCGTCCATCGAGTTTCCCGCGTCGGTCAACTGAGCGAGCCACTGACGCGAGAGCGCAGCCAGCGCGTTCTTGACGAAGGTCACCCTGGCCTCGTTGTGCGGCTTTCCCGTCTCTCTTGCCCGAGCGATAGCGGTGGACACGAGCTGCGGATGCAGCGTGAGCCGGTCACCGTTGACCTCGAGATCCTCCGGCCGGGCCGGCACGCGCTGACGCGACCGAACGGCGCGGGCAATGAGATCGGCCATGACCGACTGACCCTTGAGGGCCGCGACGGCCGGCGGGTCATCGTGCGTCGCCTCGACGCCCGGGAACAGTTGGCCGACGCTCGCAAGCACTACGCCGGTCTCGCCGAGCGACGGCAGCACCGCTTCGATGTATTGGAGGAACGACCGGGACGGTCCGACGATGAGCACGCCGGACGAGCGCAGGCGATCCCGGTGCGAATACAACAGGTAGGCAGCGCGATGCAGCGCGACGGCGGTCTTCCCGGTGCCGGGACCGCCCTGCACGACGAGCACGCCCCTGAGGTCAGAACGGTTGATGCGGTCCTGCTCGGCCTGAATGGTCGCGACAATGTCGGACATTCGACCGGTGCGCTGCGCCGTGAGGGCTGCGAGCAATGCCCCCTCGCCCTGTAGTTCTTTGGTCTGGCTCTCGAGCAGCGCGGCGTCGAAGATCTCGTCCTCGATCCGGATGATTCTGCGCCCCTTGGACAGCAGATGGCGCCGGGCGCGGGCCCCGAGCGGCGTCGCGGCAGTGGCCTGATAGAACGCACTGGCTTGCGGGACCCGCCAGTCCAGCAGGATCGGCTGAAGGTTCTCGTCACGAAGGCCGATCCTGCCGATGTAGCGGAGCACGGACCCGTTGGTTCCGTCGTCCTCGCCATCGTCTGCCTCGGCCGCGAACTCCAGCCGACCAAACGCGAGCCGTTCGTCGACCTCGCGCAGTTGCACTATTCGGTCCTCGTAGATGCGGGCGAAGGTGTCGCGCTCCGAGCGCCCCTGGTGATTGCCACCGACATCGAGCAGGCGGACGGCGTCCAGCTGCTGCTCTGCTTCCCGCTGCAGTGCATCCAGCCGCGCATAGAGCTTCGCTACGTACTCTTGCTCGTGCTGTAATTCGCTGTCGATCACTCAAACCCCTAGAGCTGGAACCGGCACAAAAATCCGGCGTTCAAGTTTAGTTGCCAGAGCAGCGGCGAACCGACGGCACAGTCTCAGAATTCTTCAATCGCTCAGAAGCCAAATCTTCCGACCGGCAACGGCGGAAGCGAGGCGAGGGCACGGCGGTCATCAATCAGCCGTGAGAGGAGCACGCCCTCGTCCTCGTTGGAGCCGATGCCCTGCCGGTCGTTGACCAAACGCTCCCGGGTGAAGGCGAGTGACGTCGCATCGCGCACGAACCTGCGGTACTGCGGACCGAGCCGATTCCGGGTCGCCCAGGCCATGCCCTGCCGGCGCCCCTCCCCCGTGGAGAGCAGATTCACTTCGCTCGGGGTGAACCAGCCGACCGCGGCGTACTCCGCGAGCCGCTCCCTCGTGAGCCGCTGTTCGTGCCGGCGCAGAGCGGCGACGATTGCGACGCCGACGATGAACAACGGAAGCTGGACGAGAACGTAGTAGCTGAACCAGTCGGTCGCCCAGTAGCCCGCGCTGTTCCAGAAGGAGTGAAGGACGATCGCCGGAATGAGCCCGAGCACGTAGTATCCGATGGCACCGAACGGACCGGTGCGCCTCGCCGCGATGCCGAGCACCAGACCGGTGGCGGCGGTGAACATCACGTGGGCGAACGGGGACAGGATGGCGCGAAGCACGAAGGTCTGAACGAGGACACCGCCGACTCCCCTGTCCTGGTTGATCGCCAGGCCGAAGTACTGCAGGTTCTCGGTAAAGGCGAATCCGATCGCGATGGTCGCCCCGTAGACGATCCCATCGACCGGCCCGTCGAACGTGCGACGCATCGCCCACAGCAGGAGAAGTATGCCGAAGCCCTTCGCCGACTCCTCGACGACTGGGGCCTGCACGACCGTCTCGAAGAAGGCCGCGACGCCCGTTCCGCGCAGTCCGGCCCGCGCCTCGAACACTTGCGTGATCCCGGAGAAGACCAGGGAGACGAGCACGGCGACGCCCGCTCCCCACAGGAAGGCGAACAGCAGGCTGCCCCGCGGTTCCGGTTCCCAGCGGTCGATCCAGCGGATGAAGGCAAGCACGGTGAGAAGCGGGATGGTGGCGAGCACCGCCGCCACAAGCAGCGCGCCCGGGCCGAGCACGACCAGGAGGTACCAGGCGACGACGAGCACGCCCGCCGACAGCACAACGAAACCGATGACGGCGAGCACGATGGTGGCGGCGCGTCGCCGCACCGGTTGCGTGACCGGCACCTGCATCGGATTCTCGACTACCGGCCGTCGGTTGGCGATCACCGCGGGCGGACGCCCCTGATCAGTCACGCTCGGTCACGAGGTCGTTCGGGAGAAACTTCATGCGACCAGCCTAGGATTCTCAGCCCGATTTTCTTAGGCCCATTCTCTCGCCGTCGAGGTTCAGTGGCGCGGGATCGGCGCGACCTCGACCTGGGCCGGCTCGAGAATGTTCCCGTCCTCGCTCAGAAAACTGACGGTCACCGGACGCTTCGAAGCCACCTCACGGTAGAAGGTCGACGGACCGGCCTCGGTCGGCCGATGTTTGTCGCCCCACGCCGTGAGGGCGGCAAGCACCGTGTTGAGCTCAACGCCGATTTCGGTGAGGTGATAGCTGAAGCGCATTCGCGACCCGTCACTCCGGTAGGAGCGACGTTCGAGCACGCCGGCGGAGACCAGCGTCGCAAGCCGGTCCGTGAGGACGTCCGTTGAGACGCCAAGGCTGTCGGTGAAGTCCGAGAAGCGGGTCTTGCCTGCAGCGGCATCCCGCACGATCAGCATCGTCCACTTCTCACCGAGCACCTCGAGGCTCCGAGCCACGGAGCACGGTTGACCGACCGACGCGGGCCTCGACGGGACTGGGCTCGACGGGGCGGTGCTAAGCGGGGCGGTGCTCGACGGGACCGCGCTAAACGGGGCGGTGCTCGACGGACCGGCAGGAGTCATGATGCAACAATAGCCATGCTGACTTGGGA
>JAUZFY010000268.1 GCA_030840185.1 Microbacteriaceae bacterium
AGTTCACCCCGAAGATCGGCTACCCGGTGAAATGGCGGGACTACTCCGTCCTGGAAATCCGGCCCGAGGACCTCATCGCCAACGTGCGGGCGTCGAGCGAGTTCGAGTTCCAGCGTGAGCTCGGCAAGATCGGCAAGCCGCTCGATCGAGACGAGTGGTTCATGACCCCGCAGACGATCAACGCCTATTACAACCCCGGATTCAATGAGATCGTGTTTCCCGCCGCGATCCTGCAGTATCCGTTCTTCGATGAGAACCGTGACGACGCCGCCAATTACGGCGCAATCGGTGCGGTGATCGGCCACGAAATCGGTCACGGATTCGACGATCAGGGATCGAAGTATGACGGCGACGGCCGGCTCACCGACTGGTGGACGGCCGAGGACCGGGAGGCTTTTGAGAAGCTGACCGCATCCCTCATCGAGCAATACAACGCTCTCGCGCCGGCCCAGGTGCCCGACCATCACGTCAACGGTGCCCTCACCATCGGCGAGAACATCGGCGACCTCGGCGGCCTGTCCATAGCCTGGAAGGCCTACCTCCTTTCGCTGCACGGCGAGGAGCCTCCAGTGATAGATGAGCTGACCGGAGCCGAGCGCTTTTTCTTTTCCTGGGCGCAGGCCTGGCAGCAGAAGACTCGTGACGAGGAGGTCATCAGACTCATCTCCATCGACCCGCATGCGCCGAACGAATTCCGCTGCAACCAGATCGTTCGCAATATCGACGGTTTCTATGAGACCTTCGCCGTGACGCCGACCGACAAGCTCTGGCTCGATCCGAACGAGCGCGTGACTATTTGGTAGTTGGCACCCGAGACCCTGAGCGCGGAAGGCGGCAACGAGCTCCACGGGAGGGCCGTCACCGCGGAGCCGCCGGCACGGAAAACTTCTCCAGCGGCTTCAGCGCGCTCGGACAACTCGCCTACGCGGGTGCCGACGTGTCCGCGAGCGTCATCGACTTGCGGAGCGGGCTCACCCTCGTGGCGATTGACGACCGGGTGGTTCTGCCGACCGCTGGCATCGGCAGAATTCTGCTGCTGATCGAGGTCTCGGCTCGTATCTCGGCTCGGGATGCCTCGGGGTTCGGCATCCTCGAGAAGACGCAAGGTGACTCGGTTGCCGAAGCGGGGATCTGGCGGCACCTTCAGGCGCCGGCGCTTCCGGTCACCGACTTGGCCGCCCTGGTTGGCGCGACGGGCGACACTCTTGCGACGAATGTTCTTCTGCGTCAGGTCGGTCTCGATTCCGTTCGGGCGCGGGCCGAATCCCTTGGGCTGTCGCGCACCGCGCTTCTCGACTTGGCGCGAACCACCCGCGGCCCGGACGATGCGCCGCAACTGTCGGTTGGCTCGACGTCCGAACTTGCCCGGCTATTCGCCGCTCTCGCGAACGATGAAACCGTCGACCCGGTGACCAGCCGGCGGGTGCTTGGATGGCTCGCCCACAACTCCGATCTCTCCCTCGTCGCGAGCGCATTCGGTCTCGATCCGCTCTCGCACCGCTCGATCGACCACGGCCTTCGGTTGATCAACGCGACGGGCGCCGATCGGGGAGTGCGCTCCGAGGTCGGCATGGTGACTGGCACCCGTGGGGCCGTCGCCTACGCGGTGAGTGTTCGCTTCTCGGACGAGTCGCTCACCGAGCGGTTACGTGTGCTCGAGGCGATGCGCACATTCGGCCACGATCTGCTCGATCACGTGCACTAGGGCACCGAATGCCTGACCTGGCGGGCGTGGCGGCGTACCATCCCTGGCACCAGGCGTCAGGCGGCCGAAACTCGGAAGGTGTTGGGACGATGCAAGCAGCAGGACCCCGGATGACCACGGATGACGCAATCTCGGTCGTGCCGGCGAACGCGGCGTCCTGGGGCGACCTGCAATCCGTGCTGGGGACACGGGGCGATCCGTCCCACTGTCAGTGCCAGCGGTACAAGATCCGGGACTCTGAATGGCGGGCAGTCACCGTCGAGGAACGAGCCGAGCGGCTCCGCGAGCAGGCCCATTGCGGCCATCCCGGGGCTCGCACGACCAGCGGCCTCGTCGCGTACCTCGAGGGTAAGCCCGTCGGGTGGTGCGCGGTTGAGCCCCGCACGGCCTACCGTCGTCTGCTGCTCACCCGCGTCCCGTGGACCGACAGAACGGAAGACAAGGCCGACGATGGCGTCTGGGCCGTGACCTGCTTCGTCACCCGCACGGGTTTCCGGCACCGGGGAGTCAGTCGTGCCCTCGCCGCTGCCACGGTCGACTTCGCTCGTGAACGGGGTGCCCGATCAATGGAGGGGTATCCGATGATCACGCAGCCGGGGAAGGAGATCACCTGGGGCGAGCTCCACGTCGGGAGCCGCAGCATCTTCGCCGAAGCCGGGTTTGCCGAAGTGAGTCGGCCGACCCTCAGGCGGGTCGTGATGCGGATCGACTTTTAGGCGAGCTCCAACCACATGATTGCCTGCCGCCACCACGGCGAACTAGAAAGCGAGTTCAGACTATTCCCGACTATTACAGTGGCGACTCCGATGGGTGGCCCGACGAGTCTGATGAACCGAGCGCAAAAGGTGCACAGGTGACCGGTCAGTTGACTGGTCCTCGCGGCCCGGTCGCAACTGTCGTGCTGTTCGTTCTGCACGCCATTCTCTCGGTCGTGCTTGCCGTTTCGGCGTTCTTCGGCCAGCTGGCATTTGGTGCCTGCGGCTACATGGGCTCAGTTGGCAGATGCGACTACGCGCTTGGTGCAGGCGGCTTCTACGCCTTCTTGGCCGTAGTGATCGTGGCCTTTGCCGCCGTGATCGCTTGGGTTGCGCACGCTAATGGACGGCACAAGCGAACTTGGCCCATACCGCTCATTGGCTCGGCGTCGCTGGTTGTGGCATACCTTCTCTACGTTGTGTTGATGGACGTTTCAACGCGTTAGCAAGAAATCCGCGTGGCGATCGTCCAACGACTGGCGCGGGCAGTCGCGAGTGCGTGACTGCGGACTGGTCGACGGGCGAATCGAGGGCCGAGACCGGGGTTTCTGTGGGTTGAGTAGGTCGCGCAGCGACCGTATCGAAACCCGGTAATTTTGGGTCTCGATACGCGTCCTCCTGCGTCGGGCGCTACTCGACCCGCGGGTTCGTCGGACGCTACTCGACCCGCCGGCTCGTGGGCTACCTCGTCGCTACGCGCGAAGGCCCTGCTGCTCATCCGGGGCGGTGTCACCGGATGAGCCGTCCCGAAGGTCCAGTCCCGCGATCTCGATGCCGAACAGCGCGTTGACGGCGGCGCTGAATGACGCGCCTTCGCCGGACCGGGCCAGCTCTCGAGCGCGCACGGACGGAGTGTGGAGCAGAACACCGGTGAGGTGACGAAGGGCAGCCTCGATGCGACCGTCGCTGTCGCCGCGTGCTTTGGCCCGAAGGATTTCCGACTCAAGCAACTCGAAGACGTGGCTGCGGAGAGCGACGATGGCGGGGGCCAACTGCTGTTCCGCGGCGTGAGCGGCAAACTCCGACGCCGCTTCGCTCACGAGAGCACGCGCGTCACTCGTCGCGCTCAGCTCCTCGAGGGGAGCATGCAGGCTGATCGTTTCAAGGTCGAGCAGTTCAATGCCATCGACGCCCGAGACGTCGGGGTCGACGTTGCGCGGCAGTCCGAGGTCGATCACGATGCGCCGGGCTCCGGGGGAGAGCAGTCGAGCCGAAATGACCGGTGCCTCGGAGGAGGTGCAGGTGATGACAACATCGGCCGCAGCGAGGGCGGCCACAAGGTCAGTGCTCGCGGCAAGGCCGAGACGGAGCGCAAACTTCGACGCCCGACCGGACGGCGAGAACACGGTGACGTTCTCGGCTCCGCGGTCTCTGAGCGCCGCGACCGTGGTGGCCGCGTACTGCCCGGTTCCGACAATCAAGACCCGGGTCTGGGCCCAATCGGCTATTCGGCTTGACGCCAACTCGAGGCCGAGCCTGACGAGCGAGCGGCCGGCGCCGCCGATGGCCGTGTTGTTCTTCACCCCGCGCGAGGTGCTGGCCGCCTTCTGGAACAGTCGCTCCAGACCGGATGACGTGGTGCCGGCCGTTCTCGCGTGCTCGAGCGCCCTGCGCACCTGGCCGGAGATCTCGTCTTCGCCGACGATGACAGACTCGAGCCCGGACGATACGGCGAACAAGTGCTCGGCAACGCTGTCTCCGAGAAGCACCGTGACGGTGTCCCGGAGCTCTGCTGGCTCGACGCCGCTCGCCGCGCTGATTACCCTGACCGTGTTCTCCACCGCGGCTGTCGTCGTCGCCGCCTCTGTCGACAGTGACTCGTCGATTTCGACGTACGCCTCGAATCGATTACAGGTCGCAAGAACCACGGCGCCGGAGACGACGTCACCGTCGTTGACAAGGGTCCCCGCGGCGCGGGGGGCACCGATTGACAGCTTCTCGAGAATCTCAAAGCTGGCGTTTCGGTGGTTAGCGGTCAGACATACAAGCACCTCAACAGCCTACGTCCGGTGATGCGGACGCGGCTGCGGAAGTGCCTCCCAGCAGGCTCGCACATACTTAAACACGTGAATCTCCCAGCAACGCACCCGCTTCTCGATGGTCGGACGGCCGACTCATCCCTCATTCGCGCCTATCGAGGGGAACGCCCGGAGGTCACCCCCGTGTGGTTCATGCGTCAGGCCGGCCGCTCGCTCCCCGAATACCGGGAGTTGCGAGTCGGCTCGAAGATGCTCGACGCCTGTCTCGACCCGCACCTCTCGAGCGAGATCACCCTGCAGCCGGTGCGTCGGCACGGAGTGGACGCCGGGATCTTCTTCAGCGACATCGTCGTCCCGCTCAAGCTCGCCGGCGTCGACGTCGACATCGTGCCCGGACGCGGGCCGGTGCTCGGTGCCCCGATCCGCACGGCTGCGGATGTCGCCGCCCTGCGTCCGCTGGATCCAGAGGCCCTCGCCCCGATCGCGGAGGGAGTGGCGCGCACCGTCGCCGAGCTTGGCAACACTCCGCTCATCGGTTTTGCCGGTGCCCCGTTCACCCTCGCCGCGTACCTCGTTGAGGGCGGACCGTCGAAGGATCACCTGCGGGCCCGCACGCTCATGCATGCCGACCCCGAAACCTGGGATGCGCTGCTTACCTGGGCGGCCGGCGTCACCGGCGCCTTCCTCCGTGCCCAGGTTCTCGCCGGGGCGAGCGCCACACAGCTCTTCGACTCCTGGGTCGGGTCGCTTGCCGTCGCCGACTACGAATCGCGCGTTGCCCCATACTCCGCGATGGCAATCGGCCACGTGAAGGATCTCGGTGTTCCGGTCGTGCACTTCGGCGTCGGCACCGCGGAACTGCTTCCGTCGATGCTCGCGATCGGCGCCGACGTCATGGGAGTCGATGATCGCATCCCGCTCGATGAGGCCGTTCGCCGGCTGGGAAACGGGGTGCCGCTTCAGGGCAACATCAATCCCGCGCTGCTCGCCGCGCCGTGGCCGGTTCTCGAGGCGCATGTGCTCGACGTCATCCGGCGCGGCCGCCCCGCCCGCTCCCACGTGCTGAACCTTGGTCACGGCGTGCCGCCGGAGACCGACCCCGATGTGCTCACCCGCATCGTCGAGCTCGCGCACTCCCCGGTGCCGGAGTCCGTTCATGGCTAGTGTCGTCATCGTCGGCGGCGGCATCGCCGGCCTCGTGGTCGCTCGCGATCTCGTTCTCGGGGGGATGACCGTCACACTGCTCGAGGCCTCCGATCACCTCGGTGGCAAGGTGGCGCGGCATACCGTCGCCGGAATCGAGCTCGACGCCGGCGCGGAGAGCTTCGCAACGCGGAGGGGCACCGTCGCCGAACTCGCGAGGCAGCTCGGGCTCGAGTCGGCGATCGTCCCTCCGAGTCCCGATGGCGCGTGGCTGCAGACCGTCGCCGGGTCGGCGTTCCCTCTGCCGAAGACCGGCATCCTCGGCATCCCCGGTACCCCTATGGCGTCCGACGTGATCGAAGTCATCGGCTTCTGGGCGGCGCTGCGCGCCCAGCTCGACGAACTCATGCTCGGATTCGTCGGTGCGAAGGAGAAGAGCCTCGGCCGGCTGGTCCGCCGCCGGATGGGGGACGCCGTGCTCGAGAGGCTGGTTGCGCCGGTGACCCTCGGGATCCACTCCAAGCATCCCGACGATCTCGACGTCGACGTCGTCGCCCCCGGACTTCGCACGGCGCTCCTCAGGACCGGCTCGCTTTCCCATGCCGTGCGACAGCTGCGCGAAGCGGCCCCGGCCGGTTCGGCCGTCGCGGGGATCAGCGGCGGGATGTTCGAACTTGTGGAGGCGCTGCGGCGCGACCTCGATCGCTTCGGCGTCACCGTTCGGCTCTCCACCCCGGTCACCTCGGTTGATTCATCCGGCGCAACGGTCGCGGACGGTGAACGATTCGATGCCGACCATGTCGTGCTGGCGACCTCCCTCGGGCGGAGCGAGCAGGCGTCGATCGTTCTCGCGACGCTCGTCGTCGACGCGCCCGAACTGGATTCCGCGCCGCGCGGCACCGGCGTGCTTGTCGCGGCGGGAACGCCAGGGATTCGCGCAAAGGCGCTGACGCACGCAACGGCGAAGTGGCGCTGGCTTGCCGACAACGTCGGCGCAAGCCGACACGTGCTTCGGCTCTCATACAATCAGGCACCGGTTGACGGGCTGCGCGAGCTCGCGATCGAGGACGCCCGACAGTTGCTCGGCGTGCCGCTGAACGCCGCAAGCATCATCGGCTTCGACCGGGTGGAATGGGCCGCGCCGGCGGCAGCCCCGGACGTCGTTTCGGGGGTCACAGCGGTGGGCGAGGGGGTGTCGGGCACCGGTCTCGCCGCGGTGGTCCGGCACGCGCGAAACGAAGCTGAACGTTTGCTGAAGGACATAGACGGCTAGGTCGCGGGGGCTACTGTGGGGACAGGTCCTCAACTATGCCCATTCGGGCCGGGCAGAACGGAGCAATCATGCGAGGCAAACTTCAACTTCTCGTCGGGCTGGCCGCTGGATACGTACTCGGTTCGCGCGCGGGTCGCCAGCGCTACGAAGAAATCAAGCGCGTCGCCGTGAAGCTCTGGAACGACCCGCGCGTGCAGACCCAGGTAAAGAATGCCGAGGGGTACGCGAAGGACAAGGCTCCGCAGGTCGTGGACTTTCTGAGTGACGGAGCAAAAAAGGTCGTCTCGCAGGGACGCGGACATTCCAAGCCGGCCACAGCAAAGCCAAGGGCCGCATCGGCGAAGCCCTCCGCGGCCGAGTAGTTCGCCGTGAGCGACGAAAGATACTCGAAGCGCCCACTCCTCAGCCTCATCGCCGACCTGCCAAAGCTGGCGATCGCGCAGGTCAAGAACGAGTTCGACCAGTTCAAACGCGAGATGGTCGCCAAGCTGAAGCACGCCGGAGTGGGAATCGGACTGCTCGCTGGAGCGGCATTCTTCGGCTTCTTCCTGCTGGCCGTGCTCATCGCCGCCGCGATCCTCGGGTTCGCCACCATCGTCCCCGGCTGGCTCGCCGCCCTCATCGTCGCAGTGATTCTGTTGATCATCGTGCTCGTGCTCGCTCTGGTCGGCATCCGGCAGCTCAAGCGGGGAATGCCTCCGGCGCCGACGCAGACCATTACGAGCGTCAAGAAAGACGTGAACGCCATCAAAGGCATCGGGAAGAGGACCACGCGATGAGCGATCCGATCGAGGCACGGCTCACAGAGACCCGTTCGGAGCTCGAGCAGACGCTCGACGCGATTCAGGACCGGCTCAACGTGCGAAAGCAACTCAGCAGGTATACAGCCAAGGCCAAGGCTTCATACAAAAGCCGACCCGTACCGTGGATAGTTGGGGCGACCGCCGCGGCAATTGTGATCGGTGGCCTCGCGGCCTGGGCGATCTTCGGAGACGACTAGACCGGTTGGCGCTGGGTGACCCGCGTGCAACAAATCAACCATCGCAACCCAAAAGCTCTCCACGCAATGACGCCCGGCCGCTTTTTGTTCTCGCAGAGATGCGAGGGAGGATAGACGGCATGAGCTCCACCACCCCCAGCCCGAGCGGATACACCCTGTGGGCGGTCTTCCGCCGCGACCCAGCGAGCCTTGCCGGAGATGACGTGGAGTCGCTGGCGAAGGCGGTTCGTGGTGTCGAGGATCTCGGCGTGACCGTGCGCGGCTTCTACGATGTCTCCAGCCTGAGGGCGGATGCCGACATCATGGTCTGGCTGCACGGCGGCGCGCCAGAGACCCTTCAGCGCGCGCTGCGGGAGCTTCGTCGCAGCCCGCTGCTGAAGACCATGCTGCCGACGTGGAATGCCATGGGCGTTCATGTCGACGCCGAGTTCGCGGCCAACCACCGCCCGTCGTTCATGCGCGGGATCGACCCGGAGGCCTGGGTTACCGTCTACCCGTTCGTGCGTTCCTACGACTGGTACCTGCTGCCGGACGAAGAGCGCAGCGCGATGCTTTCGGATCACGGGCGCAAGGGCAGCGAATACCGTCAGGTGCGGGCCAACACCGTCGCATCCTTCGCGCTCGGCGACTACGAGTGGATTCTTGCCCTCGAGGCCCCGGAACTCGTCGACCTGGTCGACCTCATGCGCCACCTTCGGCAAACCGAGGCCCGGCGCCACGTGCGCGAGGAAGTACCGTTCTTCACCGGTCGACGCATTTCGATCGAGGAGATTCCCGAGGTTTTGTTGTGAGCATCACCAACGGTGAACTGGTTCCCGGAGCGACGGAGGCGGCGCGCGGCGGCGCGGAACACGTCACGGAACCG
>JAUZFY010000279.1 GCA_030840185.1 Microbacteriaceae bacterium
AGCGGCGCGTCGGCAGGGGGCCTGCCCGCTGCACGCTTTGTTCGCGTCGTCGGAGCGGTGGTCACGGAAACCTCCTGCGGTCGGGCTGTACTCGGGCTCACTATATCCGACAACCGTCGGATTAGCAACGTCGCTCGACGGAACCGGGGAACACGACGGAGAACGCGCGCCGCCGATTCTCGACCGCGACTTCGTTGGTTGCAGAACGGGAGCGCTCACGCCCGGACAGAGCCGCTTAGTTCTCGAGAAGCGTCGGGGCACGAACTAGAGATTGAACGCTTCGTAATAGTGACTCAACGATGTCGGCTGCGGGAGCGCCCACGGCGGACTTGTCATCGACCAGATTCGTCTGCGCAGGTACGCGAGAGCATCGGCGTTGTCCGGCTCGCCGAACGGCAACGACGCCGACCGCATCCGCAGCGGAACGGCCGCCTCAAGCGGGACGGTCTCCGAAGAAACGGCCCCGTCCGAATCGAGCACCCGAACCTCGACCAGGTCTGCCTCGGCGCGCTCCGCGAGCATCGCCCAATATTCCAGCAGAACGTACGCCAGTTCATCCCCCACGAGCATTGATTTGTTCGCAAACGATATGTGCTTCATGACGGCAGACCTTAGGAGCACGCCGGATGCCGTACTAGGGGTTGCCCGCCGGATTTGATCGGTATAGCGAAGCGCACGCCGTGACCGCTCAAAACGGGATCGCCCCGGTGAAGCGGGAGGCTCGGCGCCGCTGTGGGTCTGCCGAACCTCCCGCTCGTGACAGAAGCTCAAGGCCACTGTCACAAGGGATACGTGCAGGAATTCGTCGCGACCACTTTGGGGGGAAAGCAGCGAGCGAATTTCTTCGGGTATCCGCGCCGAGGTGTCGGGCATACATCGTCGGCGCTGACCAGCACAGTAGACCCGGTGTTTACATTTGGGGACCCCTGCGCGCGCCCCCATTTATGGGGAGGTTTCCGCGATTCGAACCGTCGAAACACCACACCCGCGACAATTTCGGCGGCGATTCCGCCGGGGAAAAGCCGATCCTGACCCTCAGACCGCTTTGGCGAGGGCAGCCAACACCTGGTTGAGCGTGGGCGGCCCTTCGGCCCGAAATACCTCGGACCCGGTGTCGTTCAGCACGATCACCGTCGGTGTCGAGCGGATTCCTGCTCGCTCGGCTTCCTCAATGTTGCCAGCCACGTCGAGTTCGGCGATCTTCAGCGCCGGGACCAGCCGGGATGCCTGGTCGAGCACCGCGCGGGTCTGAATGCACGGATCGCAAAACGAGGAGGAGAAGAACAGCAGCTGCACGTCTAGCGCAACCGCGCGCGGAGGCCGACAATTCCCGCGGACTGCCGTGCGCTGATGGGTGACACCGGCCGGCCCGCTACTGGCGGTTGCCGCGGTCCTCGGGGTCGCTGATCGGCTCGCTGTCCTTCACGTCGTACGCATAGCGCACCTGGTACCGTCCCCCGACCTCGGTGAAATCAACGAGGTTGTAGTCGATCAGGGTCTCTTTACCGTCGACCGCGGCGATCACGGTGATCTCCGAGTCGAAGCCGCCGTCGGTCGAGATGCGACTGTCGGTCTGGCCGTCGTTCGGGCCGCCCTGGTAGATCACGATGTATTCGTCGCCACGGGCGATGGTCGGTTGCGCATCAGTCATGCTCAATTACTATCACGCCCGGCCAAGGATACGTACCCATTCGGTGGCCGATGCGGACTAGCGCGCGACGAAGGACACGAGGGCCGCCATGAGAGAGACCGCGGCGATCAGAAACGCGACGCCCACAATCACTCGATGAACCGTGAGGAATCGGGTGGGATTTCCGGAGGCATCCCGCGCCCGAGGGTCACGCGCCACGCGCTTATAGAAGGTGGGCCAGACGATCGCGGTAAACACCGCATTGGTGATGAGTAGCACGGCGAGGAGAACAGTCACGACTGTCAGCCTATGGTTCGTTTCTTTCGGGAGGGGGCTGCCGCAGCCCCGGGTCTGCCCGCGGTTTGGCCCGGATAGAATTCAGCAATGCCCGTTAACACCGACCGTCTCGTCTGGATCGACTGCGAAATGACAGGACTCGACGTAACGATCGACGAACTCGTCGAGGTCGCGGTCGTCATCACCGACTTCGAACTCAACCTCCTCGACCCTGGCTTCAACATCGTGATCCGTCCGGACCAGTCGGCGCTCGACAACATGAGCGACTTCGTGCGCGCGATGCACACGAGCTCCGGCCTGATCGAGGCGATCCCGGACGGCGTGAGCCTCGCCGACGCGGAGTACGCCGTGCTCGAGTACATCCTCAAGTTTGTGCCGAACGAGGCGAGCGCGCCGCTCGCCGGCAACACCATCGGAACCGACCGCACCTTCCTCGCCCGCTACATGCCGCGCGTCGACGGACACCTTCACTACCGCAGCGTCGACGTCTCCTCGATCAAGGAGCTCACGCACCACTGGTTCCCGCGGATCTACTTCAACGCCCCGGCGAAAAACGGCGGGCACCGGGCCCTCGCGGACATCCTCGAGTCAATCCGCGAGCTCGACTACTACCGCAAGGCGGTATTCGTCAGCGATCCCGGGCCGACCAGCGAGGACGTTCAGGCAATCTCGGCCTCGGTCGTGCAGAAGTTTCTTCCTCACTTCTAGACCTGCAACGCCGAAGCCCCCCGATGTAATAAGATGGTCAAGTTGTGTCGGTTGTGAACTATCGCGGTCGGCGCGCATGGTGGTCGTAGCTCAGTTGGTAGAGCGCTGGCTTGTGGAGCCGGATGTCGCGGGTTCGAGCCCCGTCGGTCACCCAGAGGTCGTCTAGGGACGGCGACGAAAGGCCCCGCATCACGCGGGGCCTTTCGTCTTTCGAGGGACGAAGGTTTGCACATGATGACACTGACGGATGTTCTCGAGGACACCGAAGTCGTGGAATCGACTATCCCCGACCTGCCGTGGGTCACCATCGTGTGGAATGACCCGGTGAACCTCATGAGCTACGTGTCGTACGTCTTCCGCAGCTACTTCGGCTTCTCCGAGGCGGAGGCGAACAAGCGCATGCTTCAGGTGCACAACGACGGGCGCGCCGTGGTTGCGACCGGAAGCCGGGAAGAAATGGAACGCCACGTGGAGGCAATGCACGACTTCGGGCTGTGGGCGACGCTGCAGAAGGTGGACGAGTGAAGGCGTTCGTGCGCTCCCGCGGTTATTTCGTCGCGGAGTTCCTGCCTGAGGAGGCGCGGCTGCTCAGCAGCCTCGCCGACCAGATCATCGAGCTGATCCGGGACCCGGAAGCTCACGGCACTGACCCGGCCGTTCGCCGGCTGCTACCTGATGCGTATCCCGACGACGCCGAAGCATCGGCCGAATTCCGCCGATTCACCGTTGACGGACTCGCCGAGCGCAAGGCAGCGAATGCCAATCAGGTGGCCGCCGACCTGGCGAGCGCCGCCGAGGCGAAGTCCGCTTCGAAGGTACGGCTGACTGACTCTTCGGCGGGGGCGTGGCTTCGTTCGCTCACCGACATCCGGCTCACTGTCGCGACCCGCCTCGGGATCACGGAGGACGGTGATCTTGGCACCGAGGACCCCGAACTCCTCGACCTATACAACTGGCTCGGCTTCGTGCAAGGCTCGCTCGTGGATTGCCTCGACCGCTGATGATCGACATCGATTCGGCGGAGTTCGAGCGCCTCGTGATCGCGCAACTCGATCTGCTTCCGGACGACGTTCTGGATCGGTTGGAGAACGTCGCGTTCGTCACCGAAGACCGGCCCGAGGACGGCTCGCTCGACCTTCTCGGCGAGTACGACGGTGTCGACCTCACCCGTCGGGCCGACTACGGCTTCGGCGAGCTTCCCGATCGCATCGTGCTCTACCGGGAGCCGCTGCTCGCCGTGTGCGCCGATCTCGAGCAGCTCAACGTACAGATCCACGTGACGCTGGTGCACGAGATCGGCCACTACTTCGGAATCGACGACGCCGAGCTACACGACCTCGGTTGGGGCTGACCAATCGCGGTCCTCGCGATGCGATGAGTGGGCAGGGCACCGACCCGGAGCAGGCGGGCGGTCGTTACCCGACGACGAGCGGTAGCGACTCGTCGGCCGACCACTCCTCGAGGGAGCCGTCGTAGATGCGGACTGCCGTAACGCCAAGTTCGGCGAGGGTGAGCGCGTTCGCGGCGGCCGAGATGCCGCCGCCGCAGTACAGCAACACCTCCTCCTCGCCCGACACGCCCTGGGTCACATACGCCTCCCGCAGCTCGCGCTCCCCGCGAACGGTGCCGTCCGCGGCGAAGAGGTCACGCGAGGACACGTTGACGCTGCCCGGGATGTGACCACGGCGGGAGTATCGGGTCGGGTCGGAGCCCGTGAAACTGCCGGCCGGCAGGCCGCAGACGAGCGGTCGCAAGTCTTCCTCCGACCGGCCGATGAGTTCCTCCTTGGTCACCCAGGCCGGGCGAACGGCGTTCGCGGGCCAAGCCGCAACCGGAGTGGGAGCCGGGGATTCTCCCGACTCGACCGGCCGCCCCGACTCGGCCCAGGCACGGAATCCGCCGTCGAGCACGCGAACGGGCACACCGATCCAGTCCAGTAGGTACCAGAGCCGCGCGGCGAACATTCCGCCGGTGCTGTCATAGACCACAACCTGCCGCCCCTCCGCCACGCCGAGCCGAGCCAGTTCGGCCGCTATCGCGGCCGGCTCAGGATGGGCGTAGTGGAGCGTGGCCTGCGGGTCGGAGAACTGCGTCACAACATCGACGTGACGTGAGCCGGGAATGTGGCCATCGATCCACGCCGGACGCCCAGACTCCCGGCGGTAGTCCCCGTCGAAGGTCGCGGAGTGAAGAACAAGACTCGCGTCGAGGACGGCCGGTGGCGTTGCGGAGCCGAGGGCGGCGGCGAGAGCGGTGACCGTGATGAAGGGGGATGGCATGATTCGACGCTACCGCAGGCTTGGCAGGCGGG
>JAUZFY010000310.1 GCA_030840185.1 Microbacteriaceae bacterium
ATCGGTGATCGGCCGCACCCTGTGGACGCTCCTGGTCATCGCGGTCGGCATCTGGTTCGTGGTCTGGTTCGCCAGGCGAGCCGAACACACGACAGTCAAGATGAAGCAGGCCGCAACCGGTGATCGACCAGACACGATTCCGGATGCCGCGACCGAGGTTACGGCGAGCGCCGCGTCGTCCGAGCATCCGTCCACGCCACCGCTCGAACCGCCACCCGGGGCCCCGGCCGAAGACCTCGCCGCATGGCGCATCCAGCATGCCCAGTGGCGAACCGAAATTGACGAGTGGAAACGGCAGCAGGCCGTGACTGCTCGGGAGGTGCGGCAGCAGTGGACCGAGGAGTCCCGCTCTCGCGCCGCCGCAGCCGCGGTCGCCAATGCGGATCGCCGCCGGGCACGCCGGCTCGCCAATCCACGGATCGGGGCGCCGTGGGTCACCATCACGGTCGGCCTCGCCATTCTGCTCGGGGCCATCTCCGGCCTGGTGTCCTCGTCGAATACCGATTGGGCCGGATATGAGTCCGTCGCCGGACTCGGTGTAGCCACCCTCACGATCGCGCTCTCCGGCATCCTCGCCGGCGCGCTTCGCCGGCGGAGCGGCTTTCTCGGCTTCCTCGTGGCTGTGCTCGTCGTCGCCACGGTCGCTGCGGCGGTCGTGCCGCTGGATCGCCAGTTGTCCGCCGTCCACTCCGGGTACGGTGCCGGCCTCTCTGCTTCCATGACACGTCCCGACCCGTCCGACGGAGGATCCAATTGAGCACCGACAGCACCGACCAGGTCCCCCGCCCACGCGTCCGGTGGGGAGCGATCGCGTGGGGAGTGATCGCGTCCGCCATTGTCGTGGCGACGCTCTCCCTCGCCGGCAGCCCGACCCGCCGAGACAGTTTTGCCGGCTGGCTTTTCGCGCTGAGCCCAGGCGCAATCATCGTTCTGGTGGCGATCGCCATCGGCGCCATACTTCTGCTTCTCGGGATTCTCGCCGCGCTGCGCAAGACCGACAGCCGCCCTCCTGCGACAGACCGCACCCCGAAAGATCGGGCAACGCAGGAGTCCGTCCCACCGCCCGAGTAAGGCGTCGATTGGCCCGGGTCTTAACCACTGGCCGCGATAAACGCAACCCCTGTCCTCTGCTTTCAGCGCGGGTACCGTGATGAGCTTCAGCCACCCAACTGCTATTAAGGAGTTCCAATGCAGGGGAAATTGATGTTCGCTATCGGCGCCGCGGCGGGCTATGTCTTCGGTACTCGATCCGGTCGCAAGGGTTACGAGCGCCTCAAGTCACAAGCGAGCAATCTGTGGTTAAACCCTCGTGTGCAGGAAACGGTGTCGACCGTCGGCGAATTCGCCAAGGACAAGATTCCGGTGGTCGGGGGAACTATCGC
The DNA here is from genome assembly GCA_030840185.1 of Microbacteriaceae bacterium. Classification (GTDB taxonomy): domain Bacteria; phylum Actinomycetota; class Actinomycetes; order Actinomycetales; family Microbacteriaceae; genus Lacisediminihabitans. The sequence continues at coordinate 1,383 of JAUZFY010000310.1, forward strand.
GGACGCGTCGCAAAAGCTTACCGACCGGGTGCGGTCGGACTCCGGAGCGCACTCAGCCTCGTCAGACGGTTCCGCCGACGGGGCGCCGACTACGCCGTCAACGAGTTCGCCGGGAACGAATTCGGGTATGGCTGGCGCGACATCGGGCTCGCCCTCATTCAGCAACCCGCCGTCGGCCGAACGGTAATCAATGACTGAGACCCTAGACGGAGAGCGGCGTCCCCGGCTCCTCGACCTCGCGGCAAGCATCCCGCGCCAAGTATCGCGACTGGTGCGAGACGAGTTGCGAGCGGCGCAGGCTGAGCTGAGCACCAAGCTCAAGGCCGCTGGCGTCGGCGCTGGCCTCCTCGCAGGCGGCCTTGTGCTGCTCTTGTTTGCAATCAACGCCCTCCTCGCCTCCGCCATTCTCGGCCTCGCCATGGTGCTTCCGGCCTGGCTGTCGGCGCTCCTCGTGGGGGTCGTGCTCGCGATAATTGCCGCCGTCCTTACTCTCGTCGGGGTGCGCAAGCTCAAAGAGGGCGTGCCGCCCGTGCCGACGGAGTCCATCGACAGCGTGAAGGAAGACATCAGGACGGTGAAAGGAACGATTTCATGACGGACAGGACACCGGAGCCGTCGGGCTCCGCCGGGGTCGATACCGTGCGGCTTGACGCTGATCGGACCCGTGACGAGTTGGAGCGGACACTCAATCAGATCGAGTCCAGGCTCGCGCCGAAGGAACTCTGGAAGTCGGTGACGCTGGCGTTCAAGGAGCGCCCGGTACGCGCGGCGGCCGTGAGCGGAGGAATTGCCCTTGCCATCGGCGGTCTCATCACGCGCGCGGTGAGGCACCGGAATGGCTGAACAGCAGGGGCAGCGCGCTCGTGAACGGGACGCGAGCGCGGCAAACCCCGATGACCCGCGCAAGCCCGATTCACCGAATGACATCAGCAAGCCGTCCTGGAAGTACATCGTTCGGAAGACGGCGCGGGAATTCAGCAGCGATCAATGCACCGATCTCGCGGCCGCGCTGACGTATTACGGAACGCTCGCCCTCTTCCCCGCGCTGCTCGCGTTCGTCTCGCTCCTCGGACTTTTCGGCAACGCCCAAAAGACGACGAATACCCTGCTGAATCTCGCTCAGGGTCTCGTCCCCGGTTCCACGCTGAACCTGCTGCGTCAACCGATCGAGAACCTGACGAACTCGCCGGCGGCCGGTGTCGCCCTCATCGCCGGAATCGTCGGCGCGCTTTGGTCCGCGTCCGGATACGTCGGAGCCTTCGGTCGGGCGATGAACCGCGTCTACTCAATCCAGGAGGGACGGCCGTTCTGGAAGCTCCGGCCGATCACCCTCGCCGTCACGGTTCTGGCCGTTGTGGTCGC
>JAUZFY010000005.1 GCA_030840185.1 Microbacteriaceae bacterium
CAGACGCGTGCCCTCGAAGAAATTTTCATCCGATCCGCGCTGCCGTACCGGGTGCTCGGCGGCACCAAGTTCTATGAGCGCGCGGAGATCAAGGACGCCTTCGGCTACCTCATCGCCGTCGCGAACCCGGCCGACCCGATGGCGCTTCGCCGCATCCTGAACACCCCAAAGCGGGGAATCGGGGGAGTGACCGAGGCGGCCCTGCAGAGTTACGCGGACAGCCACGGCATCACCCTCCGCGAGGCGCTCCGGCATGCGGACGAGATGGGCTTTGGCCCGAAGATCACCGGCGCCGTTCTGCGGCTCGGCGCCATCCTCGACGAGGTCGCCCTGATGGCAGAGACGCCCGGAGGGGAGGCGCCCGGTTCAGACCCCACGGTTCGACCGGCCGCGGTCGCGGACATCCTCACCGCGCTACTCGAGAAGACCGGCTTCGTTGAGGCGCTTCGCGCGAGCCGCGATCCGCAAGACGAGGCGCGCGCCGAGAACGTCGAAGAACTTGTGGCGGTGACCAAGGAGTTCAACAAGAACAACCCGGACGGCACGCTGCTCGACTTCCTCACCGAGACCTCGCTGGTCGCGGCGGCGGACGAGATCGACGACTCGAGCGGAACGGTCTCCCTCATGACGCTCCACACGGCGAAGGGCCTCGAGTACGAGGCGGTGTTCCTCACCGGTATTGAGGAAGACCTGCTGCCCCACCGGATGTCCGCGAACGAACCCGGCGGACCGGCCGAGGAGCGTCGCCTCTTCTACGTCGGCATCACCCGGGCCCGCCGCAAACTGTACCTGTCGCTCGCGATGACGCGCGCCCAGTTCGGGGATGTCAGCGTGGCAATGCCGAGCCGCTACCTTCAGGAGATCCCGCCTGAGCTCATCGACTGGCGGCAGTCTCCGGGGATGGCGACCTCGCGCGGGGGAACCCAGCCGCGGGCACTCAATGCCCGCCGCGGTGGCTTCGGCGCCGAGAATGCCCTCGGCGCTGGGTCGTCGGGGATGGGCTACGCCGGTGGTTCGAGCGGCCCGGGTGCGACAGCGCTCGCGCGCGCGGCGCGGGCGGAACGGGCGGCGCAGCCGAAGACCGCGTGGACCAACCGGGTCACGAACGTGGTGCGCGACAACGGCGACCTGACGCTCGCGGCGGGCGATCGCATCCGGCACGACGACTTCGGTGATGGACGAGTGACCGCGGTCACCGGTGCCGGACCGAAGAGCATCGCCGAGGTGCAGTTCGACACCGCCGGCCGCAAGCGATTGCTGATCAAGCTCGCCCCGATCGAGAAACTTTAGGCGAGCGCCTAACCGAGGGCGCGGAGCAGATATCTCTTCGGCCACTCGCGCAGCCGCACCGGGAGTCGAGGATAGACGAGTGCCGTGGCTCGCAGGATTCTGCGGAACCGGCGCTCCCGTCGTTCGCTCCAGGGCAGTCCGTACGCGGTCCGCAACTCCGGCGAGAGCAGGCCTGCCGTCACGATCCGGGCGAGTGGCATTGCCGCGTGCATCCACACTGGACCGGTTTTCGGATGCAGTAACTGCACGCACACTGCTCTCACCCGATCGTCGACCGTCAACCGCGTGACCTCCTCGTTCCAATAACGCCGGAACGCCGTGCGGTCCGGAGGCCACAGCGCGAGCGGCATGCCAAGCGCGGTGCCGACCACCGCGTACTCCCGATAGACCGTGTCGGCATCGCGATCGTCCAGCGGCCCGAAGACACGCTCGTGCAGGGTGACCGCGGTTTCGTAGAGCGTCGCCGCCACCCAGAGCTGGAGCCGGGCATCCGCTGCGTCGTACTCGTCCGACCTCACCGGAACGTGAGCACGATTGACCATCGCCGTCACCGCCGTCACCTGTTCGGGAGTGCCGTAGACGAGGGCATAGACGAAGGTGAGTGTGTTGCGGAGCCGCCGCACGGGATTCCCGGCGAATCCGCTGTGGTCGGCGACGGCGTGCCCGATGGCCGGGTTTGCCAGCTGCAACAGGATGGCCCGTCCGCCGCCCGCGATGAGCACCCCTTCGGCTCCGATGTCTGTGAGTGCCACGTGTCAATTCTGCGTCAGGTGCCGGGGGTAGAGTTCTTGTGGCCCAAATATCTTGACGTCGAGCTATCTCGACGTCGAGAGACTTGCCGGCCAATCAGACATACGACCTGCGGATTGGACAAAGCAGCGTGGATCTATTTGAGTACCAGGCCCGAGATCTTTTTGAATCGTACGGAGTGCCGGTGCTCGCCGGCATCATCGCCGACACCCCCGATGAGGTTCGCGCCGCGGCGCAGAAACTCGGCGGAACCGTCGTCGTCAAGGCGCAGGTAAAGGCCGGCGGACGCGGCAAGGCCGGCGGCGTGAAGGTCGCCCACAATCCGGATGACGCGGCCACGGCATCCGAGGCGATCTTCGGTCTCGACATCAAGGGGCACACCGTCAAGCGCGTCATGGTCGCCGCCGGCGCCCGCATCGCGTCGGAGTATTACTTCTCCGTGCTGCTGGACCGGGCCAACCGCTCCTACCTGTCGCTGTCGAGCTTCGAGGGCGGCATGGAGATCGAGGAACTGGCGGTCGAGCGTCCCGAGGCACTCGCCCGCATCGAGGTCGACCCGCTCGTCGGAGTGGATCTGGCCAAGGCCACCGAGATCGCGATCGCCGCGAAATTCCCCGCCGAGATCGTCGACAAGGTCGCGCCGGTTTTCGTGAAGCTCTACGAGGTCTACACGGGCGAGGACGCCACGCTTGTCGAGGTGAACCCGCTCGTGCTCACCGAGGAGGGTGACATCGTCGCCCTCGACGGCAAGGTCTCGATCGATGAGAACGCGGACTTCCGCCACCCGAACCACGAGGCGCTCGTCGACACCGCTTCGGAGGACCCGCTCGAGGCGAAGGCGAAGAAGCTCGGTCTGAACTACGTGAAGCTCGACGGCGAAGTCGGTGTCATCGGCAACGGCGCGGGACTCGTGATGTCCACCCTCGACGTGGTCAGCTACGCGGGGGAGAAGTGGGGCGGCGCCAAGCCGGCCAACTTCCTCGACATCGGAGGCGGGGCATCCGCCGAGGTCATGGCAAACGGGCTCGACGTCATCCTCGGCGACCCTCAGGTGAAGAGCGTCTTCGTCAACGTCTTCGGCGGCATCACGTCGTGTGACGCCGTCGCGAACGGAATCGTCAAGGCACTCGAGATCCTCGGCGACGAGGCAAACAAGCCGCTCGTCGTGCGGCTCGACGGCAACAAGGTCGACGAGGGTCGCGCCATCCTGCGTGAGGCCGGCAACCCGCTTGTCACCCTCGCGGACACCATGGACGAGGGCGCCGACAAGGCCGCCGAACTGGCTTCGAAGTAAGGGCTGAACAACAATGTCGATCTTTCTCAACAAAGACTCAAAGGTCATCGTCCAGGGCATCACCGGCGGCGAGGGAACCAAGCACACCGCCCTCATGCTCAAGGCCGGCACCAAGGTGGTCGGCGGCGTCAACGCGCGCAAGGCCGGCACGACGGTCGAGCACGACGGCGGGATCACCCTCCCCGTGTATGGCACCGTCGCCGAGGCCATCCGCGAGACCGGGGCGGATGTCTCCATCGTCTTCGTCCCGCCGGCGTTCGCCAAGGATGCCGTGCTCGAGGCCATCGAGGCCGAGATCCCGCTCGTCGTCGTGATCACCGAGGGCATTCCGATCCAGGATTCCGCGGAGTTCTGGGCGACCGCGAAGGCCAAGGGCGGCAGGACCCGCATCATCGGGCCGAACTGCCCCGGAATCATCACCCCGGGTGAGTCACTCGTGGGAATCACCCCGGCCAACATCACCGGGAGCGGCCCGATCGGACTCGTGTCGAAGTCCGGAACGCTCACGTATCAGATGATGTATGAGCTTCGCGACCTCGGATTCTCCACCGCGATCGGCATCGGCGGTGACCCGATCATCGGGACGACGCACATCGACGCGCTCGCCGCGTTCGAGGCCGACCCGGACACGAAGGCGATCGTCATGATCGGCGAGATCGGTGGGGACGCCGAAGAGCGTGCCGCGGAATATATCAAGGCGCACGTCACGAAGCCGGTTGTCGGCTACGTCGCCGGGTTCACCGCACCCGAGGGAAAGACCATGGGCCACGCCGGCGCCATCGTCTCGTCCGGTGCTGGAACCGCCCAGGGCAAGAAGGAAGCACTCGAGGCGGCCGGGGTCAAGGTCGGAAAGACGCCGAGCGAGACCGCAGCCCTCATGCGCGAGGTTCTCGCCAGCCTGTAGGACCCGGCACTCCGATTGTGAAAGGCCAGCTTCGGCTGGCCTTTCGCCGTTAACAGCTCTCTCGGAGGAAGCGTCTCGGCTGGACGGCTCCCTCCCGAGGGGCGCCTCTTCTCTTCCGAAATCCATGCAAGCGAAGGCGACGCGCCGTGGACGGGGCTCCTGTTGCGGCGTGTCGCGGCCAGCTGCATGGATTTCGGAAGCGGCAGTCTGCGAAGGGGAACCGGGGAGGAGGCAAAAGGAGGTGCAGAGACTAGCCCGAGGGAGGGAAACCGGGGCGAGAGAGGACGGAAGGTGAGGTTCGCTGAACGATAGCGCCGCGGCAGCCTCCGGTCTAGCGTGGACACTACCCGTTACAGCGTGTCCGATGCGGCTCGCTCTGCCTCATGCCGAGGTGCGGCTCGACAGAAGTCTCAAGGAAGAGGTCTCATCGTGAAGAAGCTCATCAACGACCCGTCTAACGTGCTTGCTGACTCCCTCGTGGGCGTAGCCGCGGCGCATCCAGAACTCCGAGTCGACCACGTCAACCGGATCATCTACCGCGGCACGCCGACCGCGGGCAAGGTTGCGGTCATCTCCGGCGGCGGCTCCGGGCACGAACCGTTGCACGGCGGATTCGTCGGACTCGGGATGCTCGACGCGGCGATCGCCGGGGAAGTGTTCACCTCCCCGACGCCCGATCAGGTTCAGGAGGCGACGAAAGGCGCGGACGGGGGCGCCGGCGTGCTGCACATTGTGAAGAACTACACGGGTGACGTGATGAACTTCGAGATGGCGGCGGAGTTGGCCGAGGCGGATGCCGGGGTGCGGGTGGAGACCGTGGTGACCAACGACGATGTCGCCGTCGAAGACTCAACCTGGACCGCCGGCCGCCGCGGCGTCGGTATCACCGTGCTGCTCGAGAAGATCGTTGGCGCAGCAGCGGAAGAGGGACGGGATCTCGCCGCCGTGGCCGAAATTGGTCGCCGGGTGAACGAGTCTGGTCGGTCGATGGGCATGGCCCTCACGAGCTGCACGGTGCCGTCGGCCGGAAAGCCCACCTTCGACCTGCCCGACGACATGATGGAGATGGGGGTCGGTATTCACGGCGAACCTGGTCGCCATCGCGTTCCGCTCGCGCCGGCATCGGACATCGCCGCGCAGCTCGTCGAGCCCATCCTTGCCGACCTCGACTTCACCGGCGGCCCCGCGATCGTCATGCTTAACG
>JAUZFY010000021.1 GCA_030840185.1 Microbacteriaceae bacterium
GCCGGAGGCGCCTTTGCGATTGCCGCGTCCACTGCTGCGTGGATCTTGTTGTAATCGGGTTGTGCGGGGTTGAACATCGGCGGCACGAGTTCCAGCCGTGTCACCGGCAATTTTCGGGACTTGTCGGCGAGATCGACGAACCCGGGCAGCGCGCCGGACGGGATATCGGTCTTGACCACCTGTGCGCCAGCGGTCGCGATTGCCTGAAACTTCGTGAGCACGACCGATGGCTGGAACTGCGTGAGCATCGCCTCTTGCACCTGACGCTGGCGGGCCATCCGCTGATAATCGTTGCCGCCATACCGGGACCGCGCGTACCACAGCGCCTGCTCGCCGGTCATCTTCTGCGACCCGACCTCGAAGTAGCCCTGCGGGCGTGCGGCGGTGATGCCGCCCCACGGGGTCCGCTGGGGCACATCGATCGTCACCCCGCCGAGGGCATTGATCAGGTCGGCGAAGCCTTGCATGTCGATCAGCCCGAAGTACTGGATCTTGAGGCCCGTCACCCCTTCGGCGGCATCCTTCATCGCCTCGATTGCCGCAGAACTTCCAGACTTCGCCGCGTCCGGGTACAGGCTGCGGTGCTCGTCCGCATAGGTGTAGAGGTAGTCGATGAGGCACTGATCGCCGCAGTTATAGCCCTGCGGGAATGCGGTCCAGAGCGGGGAACCCTGAGCAAACTGAATCCGCTCCATGTTGCGCGGGATGCCGACGATCGTCGCCGCGCCGGTCGCGGCGTCGACGCTCAGGACCGAGGTGCTGTCCGGCCGCAGTCCGACGCGGTCGGGTCCGGCATCCCCGCCGAGCAACAGGATGTTGTACCGGTGGTTCACCGGCGCCGCGACGTCGGTGCCACCGAAGATCTTGCCGACGGTGGACCTGGCGACTCCGGCGGTCAATGCTCCATAGCCGGCCACGCCGGCTGAGGCGACGAGCGTGACGATAGCGAGCATTGCGATCGCCGGTCTCGCGCTCGGCGACGCCCGCACGAGACGCGCGAGCCTCAGCGTGTCGATGGTGAGGATGACCCAGAGCACGGCGTAGGCGGCGAGCACGACCTGTACGGCTGTCAGCCCCAGTCCGTTGGTCACGACGGCGTAGATGACAGAATGAGCGACGAACCACGTGACGAGGCCGGTTATCGCGATTGCCCAGAGAGTAAGAGTCGCGGCGAGACCGAAACGTCCGAGCCTTCGGTTGCCGGCGAGCATCTGAACCGAGCCGGGGATCAGCAGGTTGAGTGCCACAAGCCACCACGCCCGCTTGGTCATCAGGTCGGCCGAGCGAGTATCCGGGGTACGAATCGGGCTTATCGCGGTCACAGTGTCAGCTTCAGGGCCGCATTCTTCTCGGCGACGGTCTGTTCGAGCCCGATCGCGAATTCGGCGAGCGCCGTGGCGAGCGCAGGGTCTGAGGTGGCGAGCATCCGCACGGCGAGCAACCCAGCGTTGCGGGCACCGCCGATGGAAACGGTGGCGACCGGCACTCCGGCAGGCATCTGCACGATCGACAAGAGCGAATCGAGGCCGTCGAGCTTCGCCAACGCAACCGGCACCCCGATCACCGGGAGAGTCGTCACCGCCGCGAGCATTCCGGGCAGATGCGCGGCGCCGCCGGCTCCGGCGATGATCACCCGGATGCCGCGACCGGATGCCTCTCGCCCGAACGTGATCATTTTCTCCGGCGTTCGGTGAGCGGACACCACCTCGACCTCGTGAGAAATTCCGAACTCGGTGAGAGCCGCCGCGGCATCCTTCATCACCGACCAGTCGGAGTCAGACCCCATGACGACCGAGACCACCGCAGCAGGCGCGCCAGGCATCTCGATCATTCTTCAAGCCTACGCGTGAGTTTGCGCAAAATGCGTCAGTCCTGAAAATGGAGAGCAGCAGCGCGCGCCTCGAACGCAACCTGGTCGAGATCGGTACCGACCGCCGTTACATGACCGACTTTGCGACCAGGCCGCGGATCTTTGCCATAGTTGTGCACCTTCACCGATGGCTGGTCAGCGAACACCGCAGGGTACCGATCGGCGAGAGACCCGGACTGCGGGCCACCGAGAATGTTGACCATCACCGACCAGGGCTCGCGGGGGCTGGTAGCCCCGAGCGGCAGATCGAGCACGGCGCGAAGATGCTGCTCGAACTGGCTCGTTGTGGCACCGTCGATGGTCCAGTGCCCGGTGTTGTGCGGCCGCATCGCGAGCTCGTTGACCAGCAGGCGTTCGTCGGTTGTCTCAAACAATTCCACGGCGAGCACCCCGCTCACGTCGAGGCTTTCGGCGACCGTGCGCGCTATCGACTCTGCAACATCCGCGATCTTGCCGCTCGACAGCGGAGCCGGCGCGATCACCTCGGTGCACACTCCGTTGCGTTGCACGCTCTCCACGACGGGCCACGATGCAAGGTCTCCGGACGGCCGACGGGCAATGACCTGCGCGAGTTCCCGGTGGAAGTCGACGAGTTCCTCGATGAGCAGCGGATTCCCGAGGGCGATCCAGTCCGACGCCTCCGCGCCTGAAGCGACGACCCGCACCCCCTTGCCGTCGTAGCCTCCGCTGGCCGTTTTCAGCACGGCCCGCCCACCGTGGTCCTCGAGAAAGCGGTCAATCTGCTCCTCGGTCTCCACGCGAGCCCAGTCCGGAACCGGAAGGCCAAGCTCGGAAAGTCGCTCGCGCATCAGGAGCTTGTCCTGCGCGTAGAGCAGGGCATGCGGTCCGGGCCGAACGGCCACCCCGCTATCGACGAGTTCGCGCAGAATGCGCTGAGGAACATGTTCGTGGTCAAAGGTGACCACGTCGACATCCCGCGCGAAACGCACGACGTCCTCCATGTCGAGATGGCTGCCGAGCGCCGTGACAGCGAGCGACGCCGACTCCTCTGCGGTCTCGGCGAGGACCCGAAGCTCGATACCGAGATTTATCGCCGCGGGAATCATCATTCGCGCAAGTTGTCCGCCACCGATTACGCCTACCCGAAGAGTCACCCGTCAAGACTACTGAGACGGGGGCGCCGTTTTGCCCACCGGCCGGGCTAGAATCCATCGAGGTCACCGTCCGCCGACCCTGAGGACCCGCGTGCCAACTCGTTCGTTCGCCATCGGCCATCGGCTGTGGGAACTTCTGCTTCGGTATGCCCTCAAGTTCGGAATCGTAGGACTGATCGGGTACTTCGTCGATGTCGGCATCTTCAACGCGCTGCGGCTCGGCGGCGCGGGTCAGGGCCACTTCTTCCAGGAACCGATCGGGGCGAAGATCGTCTCCGTGGTCGTCGCAACGGCGGCGACCTGGTTCGGCAACCGCTACTGGACCTTCCGGGATCACCGGCGAAAAAACTTCGTCCTTGAGCTCTTCGAATTCTCAGTCGTCGCGGCCGGGGGCCTAGGAATCGGCCTTCTCTGTCTCTGGGTTTCGCACTACCTGCTCGGCTTGCGATCGCTGGTTGCCGATAACATCTCGACCAACCTCATCGGCCTCTTCCTCGGGACCGCGTTCCGGTTCGTGCTCTATCGCTTCTGGGTCTACGGTCACCACCGCCGCGACGGCCTGACGGCCCAACGCCACAAGGCCGAGGCAGCCGCGATGGCGATCTTCGAAGACGACGCGAGCGCGAGCGAAACCGCCGCTGGCTAACGACCCCAGACCGTCGTCTCGTCGGAAGCGCGCGTTTCCTCGGCCTGCCGGCGAGCGGCGATCGGGTTGAGGCTCTTCTCCATGAGATCGTGCAGTGCGGCCTGCACCAGGTCGGCGCTTGGTACGTCTTTGAGCATCACCGGATGATCGAGACCGGTGTTGATGAGTACGTTTCCGCTGCGGAACAGGGACTGAAGCCCGTTCTGTCGAACAGTCACGTCGTACCCGCGGCTGTGCAGAAGTTCCTGCCGCACCCGAATGAAGAATCCGCTACGCAGGATGATCCGGCGCGTTGTGATCACGTAGCGCGTGCCGAGCCAGGCCAGCAGTGGCAGCAGCCATAAAACCAGCACCGCGAACGCGCCGGCTGCGAGCACGGCGAGGTTCTTCCACACCGCGGCGAAGCTGCCTGCAAAGTATCCGACTGCGGCAGCTACGACGATGAGCGCAAGGGACGGCCAGAACATGGCGCGCCCGTGCGGCCTGAGTCGGGCGACTACCCGCTCACTGTCCTGCTCGTCGGATGCCATTAGCTATTCATACCGCAGATGCGTCACGTCACCGGCGGCGACAGCCACAACTCTTCCATCGGTGGAGCGTTTGACGCTGAGCCGGCCCGCGCCATCGACTGCAATCGCCGTGCCGCGAAACTCGTCACCGCCCGGGAGGCTCACCTTCACCTGTTGCCCGAGTGTGCTGCACAGCTCATCGAGCTGCTCAAGCACGCCGCTCGAATACGCATCCGCCCCGAATCGCAG
>JAUZFY010000068.1 GCA_030840185.1 Microbacteriaceae bacterium
AACCGCAACCGCAACCGCGGTGACCGCCAGCAGGGCGACGCCGCCCGGGGTGACCAGGCCGCGGCACAAAATGCGCAGGCTCAGAACGCCGAGCAGGGCGATGGTCAGCGCGGCGGTCGGAACAACCGCAATCAGAGCGAGCGCAACCAGAACGACCGCGAGCAGGGCAACGGACGTCAGCAGGGCGGCCGTCAGCAGGGTGGCAATGATCGCCAGCAGCTTGATCGCCAGCAGGGCGGCAATGACCGCCAGCAGCTTGATCGCCAACAACTCGACCGCAACCAGGGCGGCAACGATCGCCAGCAGGACGACGAGGACCGCGGCGGACGCAATCGCTACCGCGACCGCAAGCGCCGTGGACCCGGCAACAACGACGACTTCGAGCCCGAGATCACCGAGGATGACGTGCTCATCCCGGTCGCCGGAATCCTCGACGTTCTCGACAACTACGCCTTCGTTCGCACGAGTGGATACCTCCCGGGAAACAACGATGTCTACGTCTCCCTCGGGCAGGTCAAGAAGTACAACCTGCGCAAGGGTGACGCCGTTGTTGGTGCCATCCGCCAGCCGCGCGAGAACGACAACAGCGGTCGCCAGAAGTACAACGCGATCGTCAAGATCGACTCGATCAACGGATTGCCGATCGACCAGGCGGGCGAGCGAGTCGAATTCGGCAAGCTGACCCCGCTCTACCCCTCGGAGCGCTTGCGTCTCGAGACCGAGACGGGCAAGCTCACCACCCGCATCATCGACCTCGTCTCGCCGATCGGAAAGGGACAGCGCGGCCTCATCGTCTCGCCCCCGAAGGCTGGCAAGACGCTCGTGCTCCAGGCCATCGCGAACGCGATCGCCAAGAACAACCCAGAGGTTCACCTCATGGTCGTTCTTGTCGATGAGCGTCCCGAAGAGGTCACGGACATGCAGCGGACGGTGAAGGGTGAAGTCATCGCCTCCACCTTCGACCGTCCGGCCGAGGACCACACCACGGTCGCGGAGCTCGCAATCGAGCGCGCGAAGCGTCTCGTTGAACTCGGTCACGATGTCGTCGTGCTTCTCGACTCGATCACCCGGCTTGGCCGCGCGTACAACCTCGCGGCGCCGGCATCCGGACGCATCCTCTCCGGCGGCGTCGATTCGTCGGCCCTGTACCCGCCGAAGCGATTCTTCGGAGCCGCTCGCAACATCGAGGACGGCGGATCCCTCACGATCCTCGCCACCGCGCTGGTTGAGACCGGGTCCAAGATGGACGAGGTCATCTTCGAGGAATTCAAGGGCACCGGAAACATGGAGCTCCGACTCTCGCGCCAGCTGGCCGACAAGCGCATCTTCCCCGCCGTCGATGTCAACGCCTCTGGAACCCGTCGCGAAGAGATGCTCATGGGCGTCGACGAGACGAAGATCAACTGGAAGTTGCGCCGTGCGCTCGCGGGCCTCGAGACCCAACAGGCTCTCGAACTCGTGCTCACGCAGCTCAAGGACACCTCGAGCAATGTCGAGTTCCTCATGAAGATCCAGAAGTCTCTTCCGGGATCAGCCGGGTCTAAAGAGGACTAACTGCATGTTCGAGTCAGTGAAGACTTTGCTGGCCGAGCATGAGGAACTTCAGGAGCAGCTTGCTGATCCGGAGCTTCACTCCAACCCGGCCAAGTCAAAGAAGGTCAATCGGCGCTACGCCGAACTCAGCCGAATCGTCGACGCCTACCATCGTTGGCTCAAGCTGACCGATGACTTCGCGGCCGCGACGGAGATGGCGGCGGAGGATGCCTCCTTTGCCGAGGAACTTCCGGGCATCAAGGCCGAACTCGACGTGATGGAGGAGCGGCTTCGCCGGCTGCTCATCCCTCGCGACGAGAATGACGGCCGCGACGTGATCATGGAGATCAAGATGGGGGAGGGTGGGGCAGAGTCCGCGCTCTTCGCCGGAGATCTGCTTCGCATGTACCTGCACTACGCGGAGTCGAAGAGGTGGAAGACCGAGATCATCGAGCAGACCTCGAGCGACCTCGGCGGCATCAAGGATGTCCAGCTCGCGATCAAGGGCAACTCCACCGACCCGGCCGAGGGCGTGTGGGCTCACCTCAAGTACGAGGGCGGGGTGCACCGCGTGCAGCGGGTCCCCGCGACGGAGTCGCAAGGACGCATCCACACCTCGGCGGCCGGCGTGCTCGTCTTCCCCGAGGTGGACGAGCCGGAAGAGGTCGAGATCAACCAAAACGACCTCAAGATCGACGTGTACCGCTCGAGCGGTCCCGGCGGTCAGTCGGTGAACACGACCGACTCGGCCGTGCGCATCACCCACCTCCCCACCGGGATCGTGGTGGCGATGCAGAACGAGAAGAGTCAGCTGCAAAACCGTGAGGCCGGGATGCGCGTGTTGCGTGCCCGCGTCCTCGCGCGCCAGCAGGAGGAGATCGACGCGGCGGCATCCGTTGTGCGCAAGAGCCAGATCCGCACGATGGACCGCTCCGAGCGCATCCGCACGTACAACTTTCCGGAGAACCGGATCGCCGACCACCGCACGGGCTACAAGGCCTACAACCTCGACGCCGTTATGAACGGGGCGC
>JAUZFY010000085.1 GCA_030840185.1 Microbacteriaceae bacterium
CACCGATGCGATCGGCGAGAGGTCGGCGAGCCGCACGACCGCGATGCGATCGGACCCGCGAATCCCCGAGTAGAGGAATCGCCGGGAGGCGTCCACGGCGAGCGCCGCCGCGTGATCTCCCGGCACCCAGTCGGCCACGAGTGTGCCGGAAGCGGTGATCGCCCCGGCGTCGTCGAGGGCAAACAGTGCACCGCTCAACTCGCCGAGCACGATGATGCGACCGCCGAGCCGGGCGAGGTCTCGCGGTCCGGTGCCGGCAGGAAGACGAGACGTCCCGATCCGCTCGAGAACGCCCCGCTCGAGACTGTGGACGTGCACCTCGTCGGCTCCGAGGTCTGCGCTCAGCACGGTTCGGCCGACGAGCGTCGAATGCGCGTGCGGGCCGTCCTGAGCCGAATCCGGGCCGCTCCCCGAGCCGTGCAGCGTCTGCAGGATCGGACCGATCTGGCCCGACGGCGCAACCGGAAAGACATCAATGGACCCCGCGCCGTAGTTCGACACCAACAGTCGCTCGTCGGTCACACTCACGTGGCATGGGGAGTCGCCGCTCGCCGGCTGACCGCCGATTGACACGAGATGATCGCCCTCGCGGCGGAACGCCTCGATCCGGCCTGCCTCGTCCGTCGCGAAGATCACCCCGGACGCAGAACGTGCGAGAAACGACGGCGACGAGGTCGGCACCGCAAGTCCCGCATACTCGAGCACGCCGTCGTCCGCCCTCGATCGAGCAAGCCCGATGCCGGCGGCGGTCCCGCCCATACTCGCCGTGTATCCGCCCACCCAGAACTGTCGGTTCCCGCCACTCACAGCGCGACCCCTTTCGGCCTGTAGGTCCCACCGGCCCGCACCTTCGCCAGCGCCTTGAGGTAGGGGTCTATCGGATGCTCAAGGAGCGAGTCGATATCGCCGAGGCCGACGAGCAAACCGGCCTGCATCACCGCAATACGATCGGCGATCCCCGACGCGACGCCGAGGTCGCTGCTGATCACGATGGCGGAGAACTCCCGATCTCGCTGGAGGTCGCTCAAGTTGTCGAGCACACCATCCCGCACGCCGACGTCGATTCCCTGCGTCGGCTCGTCGGCGACGAGCAGCGACGGCTCGAGCACGAGCGCCCTGGCCAGCGCGACCCGCTGGCGCTGGCCGCTGCTGAGCTGGTACGGCAGTTCGTTCATGAGACTGAGCGGCAACCGAACCGAATCGATGACCGTCGCGACGGCCGCCGCCGCCTCCCGGGGGTTGAATCGCCGGTCGCGGAGGTAGATCGGCTCGGCGACGTTCTCGGCGACGGTCAGCGTCGGGCTCAGCCGCTCCGCGCCGTCCTGGCGCAGAAAGCCGACTCGGAGGGTGAGTCGATCGCGCGATCGTCGCCGTACATATCTCAGCCGGGTTCCGTAGACCTCGAGCTGTCCTCCGCAAATCTGCGGCGTCCCGTCTCCGTGCCGTCCTCCGCCCGCCAGCCCGGCGATCGCCTTGGCGAGGGTCGACTTTCCGGCGCCGGACTCCCCCACAATTCCGAGCACCTCCCCGGGAGCCAGGTCGAAGGTGATCCCGCGAACAGCGAGGTGACGGAAGTGTGAGTTGTTGGCGCTGTAGTCAATCGACAGGTCCCGAGCCGAGACCACGAATTTTCCCTTGGAGGCCGCCACTTAGTCGGCCAATCTCAAGAGTCGCAGTTCCTCGCGTCGCAACGCCTGCTCGGCGGGGTTCGGCACCGGGAGTGATGCGAGCAGCCGCCTGGTATATGGATGTCGCGGCGCACCTAGCACGTCGGCTCCGGTGCCCTCCTCGACGAGTTCACCGTGATAGAGCACGGCGATCCGGTCGGCGAGGATATCCACAACGGCGAGGTCGTGACTGATGAACAGCGCGGCAAATCCGAACTCCCGCTGCAACTCGGCGAACAATTCGAGCACCCGTGCTTGAACCGACACGTCGAGGGCGCTCGTCGGCTCGTCGGCGATCAGCAGCTTTGGTTGCAGTGCAAGGGCCCGGGCAAGCGAGGCGCGTTGCCGCTGTCCCCCGCTCAGCTCGTGCGGGTAGCGGTCGCCGAAGGCCCGGGGCAACTGCACCGCCTCGAGCAGTTCGTCCACGCGGGCGCGGGCCGCGCGGGCATCCCTCGCTCGACCGTGAACCACGAGAGGCTCGGCGACGCATTCCGCGATGGTCAGGAGGGGATTGAAGCTCGTCGCCGGGTCTTGGAAGACGAACCCGATGTCGCTGCGCAGCGGCCGGAACTGCCTTTCCTTGACACCGCGCATTTCCTGTCCAAGCACGCTGAGCGAGCCACCGGTGATGCGGGTCAGGCCACCGATCGCCCGCCCGATTGTGGTCTTGCCCGATCCGCTCTCGCCGACCAGGCCGAGTACCTCGTTTGCCCCGATCTCGAAGCTCACCCCGTTCACGGCGCGAAAACTCGGTCGCCCAAAGCGACCCGGGTACTCGATCTCCAGTCCGGTGGCGACCACAAGCGGCGCTTTGCCTACGGTGAGGGCACGCTTCGCTGCGCGTTCCTGAGTCTTCACAGTCCCGGAACCGAGGCAGGGAACCGCCGCGAGCAGTCGTTTCGTGTATTCGTGCTGCGGGTTGCCGAACAGACTCGTGACGTCAGCCTCCTCGACGACTTCGCCCTGATACATCACCGCGACGCGATCCGCGAGGTCCGCGACGACTCCCATGTTGTGGGTGATGAGCACGATCGCGGTGTCGAACTCGTCCCGGCATCGGCGAAGGAGATCGAGGATCTCCGCCTGCACTGTCACGTCGAGCGCGGTCGTCGGTTCGTCGGCGACGATGAGCTCTGGGTCGAGCACCAGCGCCATCGCGATGACGACACGCTGCTTCTGTCCACCGGAGAACTGGTGCGGGTAGTAGTTGACCCGCTCAGCGGCATCCGGGATTCCGACCTTGTCGAGAATCTCGATGGCCTTCGCCTTTGCTTGTGCCCGCGTGTAGTCGCCGTGCGCGCGAAGTCCCTCGGCGATCTGCCAACCGACCGTGTACACCGGGTTGAGCGCGGTCGAGGGCTCCTGGAACACCATTGCCACGCTCGTGCCGCGGATCTCGCGGAGACGGGCGTGGCTGATTGAGACGACGTTGTCGTTGCCGAGAAGAACCGCTCCGGAGGCCGTCGCCGTCTCCGGCAGCAGCCCGAGAATGGTCTTCGCCGTGACCGTCTTGCCGCTTCCGCTCTCTCCGACAATCGCGAGTACTTCGCCGGCGTTGACCGAGAGGGAGACCCCGTCGACCGCTCGAACATCGCCCCCGTCGGTCGCGAAGGTGACCGTGAGATCGGTGATTCCGACAGCCTGCTGTCCGCGTGCGAGGGTGCTCATGATTGCCGCTCCAATTCCAGATCTCCGACGATGTCGGAGCTGGCGCCCGGCGCGAGGTCCAGGGTCGGCCCGGGCGGAGGCACGGCGGCCGCGGCCCGCCGACGGGTGCGCAGACGCGGGTCGGCCAGGTCGTTGAGGCTCTCCCCCACGAGCGTCATGCCAAGCACGACAAGCACGATCGCGAGACCCGGGAACACCGAGGTCCACCAGATGCCGCTGGTTACGTCGGAGATCGACTTGTTGAGGTCATAGCCCCACTCCGCCGCGGAGGTCGGCTCGATGCCGAACCCGAGGAAGCCGAGTCCCGCGAGGGTGAGGATCGCCTCCGAGGCGTTGAGGGTGAAGATGAGCGGGAGGGTGCGGGTGGCGTTGCGCAGGATGTGCCGGAACATGATGCGTCCCGAGCTTGCTCCGAGCACCTTCGCCGACTCGACGAACGCCTCGGCCTTGATTCGCACGGTCTCCGCCCGAATCACCCGGAAGTATTGCGGGATGAACACGACCGTGATCGAGATGGCCGCGGCGAGCACACCGCCGACGAGGTTGGACTTTCCGCCGGAGATGACGATCGACATGACGATCGCAAGGAGGAGCGTCGGGAAGGCGTAGACGGCGTCGCACACGACGACTAGCACGCGATCGAGCCAGCCCCCGAGGTAGCCCGACACCACGCCGAGCACCACGCCGAGGAAGATCGACAGCACGATCGCCACGACGATCACGAACAGCGCCGTCTGGGCGCCCCAGATCACCCGGGACAACACGTCGTAGCCGCCGACCGTCGTGCCGAGCAGATGGGCGGACGACGGTGCCTGCTGGGCGCCGAAGTTCTTGTTTCCCGATTCCAACTGGGAGAAGCCGAACGGGGCGAGCAGCGGGGCGAAGATCGCGGTGAGCACGAAGATCGCGGTGAGCACGAGGCCGGCGACGAGCATGCCGCGCTGCAGCCCGACGCTCTGCCGGAGCTGGTGAACGACCGGGATGCGGGTCCACAGCGGGCGCTTCGCCCTCGCGACCGAACGGTGTTCTGCGGTGTTGATCGACATGTCAGTACCTCACTCGGGGGTCGATGAGCGCGGCAATGACATCCACGATGAAGTTGGTGATGGCCACGACGACGGCGAGCAGCGCGACGATGCCCTGCACGGCGACGTAGTCTCGTGCGCCCAGGTATTGGGCGAGCATGAAGCCGAGACCCTTCCACTCGAAGGTCGTCTCGGTGAGCACCGCCCCGCCGAGGAGGAGCGCGATCTGCAACCCGATCACCGTGATGATCGGGATGAGAGCGGGCTTGTAGGCGTGCTTGCGCACGAGCCGAAACTCGCTCACGCCGCGCGAGCGCGCCGCGTCGACGTAGTCGGCCGATAGGGTGCCGATCACGTTTGTTCGCACGAGGCGAAGGAAGATGCCCGCCGTGAGCAACCCGAGCGCGATTCCGGGAAGGATGGCGTGGGACAGCACGTCCGCGACATCCGCCGGATTGCCGGTCTGGAACGCATCAATGAGGTAGATACCGGTCGGATGCGGCAGCAGTTGGATGTCGAGCTCGGTACTAGTTGACGCCCGGCCCGACACCGGGAGGACGCCGAGCCAGACCGAGAACACGAGTTTGAGCAGCAGACCGGCGAAGAAGACCGGGGTCGCGTAGCAGAGGATGGCAAACACGCGAAGGATCGCGTCCGGCCACTTGTCCCGGAAATAGGCGGCGAGCATCCCGAGCGGGATCCCCACGACGAACGCCACGATGAGCGCGTAGAACGCGAGTTCGAGGGTGGCCCCGCCGTAGGTCAGGATCACGGTCGTGACCGGCTGGTGGTCGCTGATCGTCGTACCGAAGTTGCCGCTGAAGATCTGGCCGAGATATTCGAAGTACTGCACCAGAATCGGACGGTCGTAGCCGGCCGCGTGGATTCTCTCTTTGAGCTGCTCGGCGCTCAATCTCCCGCCGAGCGCAGCCGTGATCGGGTCGCCGATGGTGCGCATGAGAACAAACACCATGGAGACGAGAATGAACACCGTCGGAATGATCAGCAGAAGTCGTACCACGATGTAGCGGCCGATCCGATTTCCACCGGCCGACGACTTTCGCCTGCGCTCGGCGGCCGGACGCTGACCGGGCGACGCCGAACGCGCCTCCGCCGGTATCACGGATGTCGTCATTGTTGCCAATCTGCGCGGTACGGAAAAACGGTGGGTAAAGAAACGAACGGGGCGGCCCGCTAACAGCGGACCGCCCCGACCACAGCTAAAGAGATATTAGCCGTTGGCTCTTGTTACTTGGAGAGTGTGCCGAAGCGGAACTTGAACGAGGCGTCGAGCACAACCCCCTTCACGCCCTTGCCCTCGACAACCACCTGCGCACCCTGGAGCAGCGGGATGGTCGGCAGGATCGCGGCCACCTTGTCCTGAATCTCACCAATCTGCTTCACACGCGTCGCCTTGTCGGTCTCGACGGCCTGCTGGGTCAGCAGGGAGGAGATCGCGGGGTTGGAGAAGTGGTTCGCGATGAAGTTCTTGTCGGAGAAGAACGGGGTCAGGTAGTTGTCTGCGTCCGAGTAGTCCGGGAACCAACCGAGCTGGTACTCCGGGTAGACGTCCGCGACACGGTCCTTCGTGTACTGCACGTACTCGGTGGACTGCAGGTTGACCGAGAACAGTCCGCCCTTCTCGAGCTGGCTCTTGACGAGCGCGTACTCGTCACCGGAGCTTGCGCCGTAGTGGTCCGGGTTGTACTGCAGGTCGAGCTTGATCGGTCCGGACACGCCGGCGTCCGCGAGCGTCTTCTTGGCCTTGGCCAGGTCGGGGCCACCGTTGCCGTCGCCATACAGCCCCTTGAGCGCCGTGTTGGCTCCCGTGAGACCGTCCGGAACGTAGGAGTACAGCGGAAGGTAGGTTCCCTTGTAGACCTGCGTGGCGATCGCCTGCCGGTCGATCAAGTCGGCGACGGCCTGGCGCACGGCGAGAGCCTTTGCCGGGTCGGCGGTGGCTGTCGTCGCACCGAATGGCTGAGTGTTGAAGTTGAACACGATGTAGCGGATCTCTCCACCGGGTCCGGTCGTGACTTTGACGCTCGTGTCTTTCTTCAGGTCTGCGATATCGGTCGCCGACATGCTGCGCGCAGCGACGTCGATGTTGCCCTTTTGAACGTCGAGCTTCATGTTCGACTGGTCGGTGTAGTACTTCAGGTTGATTGTGTTCGTCTTCGGCTTGCCGAGAACTCCGTCGTAACCCGGGAAGTTTTTGAACTGCACGAGTTGGTTGAAGCGGTAACTCGAAATCGTGTACGGGCCGGCGAACGCCTTGCCCTTGACGATGGCGTCGTCGCTCGTGACCTTGTCGGCCGAAAACACCTGCTCGTCAACGATCGGGGCGGCAGGGCTGGACAGAATCTGGGGCCAGATCTGGTCGTTGGCTGACTTGAGGTGAAATACGACGGTGGTGTCGTTGACGGCCTCCGTGCTTGCCAGGTTGCCGAGAAGACTCGACGGGCCGTTTTCCGCGGCGATCTTGAGTTGCCGATCGAAGGAGAACTTCACGTCGGAGGAGGTGAGCTTGTCACCGTTCTCGAAGGTCAGGCCCTTCTTCAGCACGACCGTGAACTCGTTCGGGCTGGTGAAACTGGCCGATTGGGCGATGTCGGGCTCGACTGCGGCTGTCCCCGGCTTGGAGTTCATGAGGAAGGGGTAAACCTGAGACATGATTGCGAATGAGCCGTTGTCGTAGGAGCCGGCCGGGTCGAGGGACGTGACCTTGTCGGTCGTTCCGACGACTATCGACGTCGCGGCGGAGCCGCTCTTGGTGCCGCCGCCAGACGAGCAACCGGCCAGGGCGAGCGCCGCAATTGCGGCGACGCCCACGGCGGCAAGCGTTCGCGTGCGGAACGTAGATGCGGATGTCATATCCGTGTGCCTCTCTGTTGATCAAACATGAAAAATCCGCGAGGACACGCGGGGTTTTCCAAGCTGTGTGCTCCCTTGCTAACACAGAACGACCACACTGAACCAATCTCAACAGCCCATATGCGCAAATGTTTATGCATCTGCAACACGGCGGTGTCGCTGATCACTCGCTGCGCAGGGCCCGCCGCTCGGCCTCGATGCGCACCAGCTCGACCTGCAGTTCGCGATACTTTTCGGGCTCGGCGGCCGCATCCGTTCGGTGCGACTGTCCGAGGAGCTCGGCTTTCCGGCGGAGCAGATCGCGTGCAATGAGGTCGGTCGTCACCGCCTTGCAATAGATGGTCAGTTCGCGGCCCTCCCTCTCGGGAAGGGGGGCGAGTCCAAGTTCCTTGACGAGGGTCGCGAACGGTGCCGGCACCTCCTCGATGATGCGAGCCAGCCAGCCAGACGTGTCAAAGGCGTCCATGCTGCCGGCCACACCATCCCGCACTACCGCGAGGGCCGGGTTGGCGTAGGTGACCTGGCTCGCACGCTGCACGAGTTCGCGGCCGATGATCTCTGGCTGCTGCAGGATGGCCATGAGGGCGTCCCGCTCGAGTCGCGTCGCCGGGTCGATCGGCAGATGCACGAGCGACGGTCCACGCTCAGCGGGTGCCGCCTCTTGCACCCCGGGCTCCCGTGGTGCCCCTCCCTCCTGCGTCGACGCGCCCATCGACGCAGCCCCTCGGGTCGGCGCGCTTCGGGTCGTCTCTGTCGCGCGGCCGCGGGCCGCATTGACCGCTCGAGCGACCTCGTTCGTGTCCATGCCGAGCCAACCCGCAAGGTTGCGAACGTAGCCGATGTTGAGCGCCTGGTCCCGGATGCCCGCTACCACCGGTGCGGATGCGCGCAGCGCGGCGACGCGGCCCTCGACCGTGTCCAGATTATGGCCGGCGAGCACGCGCCGGATCATGAACTCGAACATCGGCTTCTTGGCCTGCACGAGGCGCCGAACGGCGTCGTCGCCGCGGTTCAGTCGAAGGTCACAGGGGTCGAGACCATCCGGGGCGACGGCGACGAAGGTCTGTGCGGCGAAGCGCTGCTCCTCACCGAAGGCGCGGCTCGCTGCCTTCTGCCCGGCCTCATCCGGGTCAAAAGTGAAGATGACCTCCCCGGTGCCAGTCGTATCCGCGTTGTCGACGTCGCCGAGCACTCGGCGGACCACCTTGATGTGATCGACCCCGAAAGCCGTGCCACACGTGGCGACCGCTGTTGTGATTCCGGCGAGGTGGCAGGCCATGACGTCGGTGTACCCCTCGACGACCACGACCTGACGGCCGCGGGAGATGTCCCGCTTGGCGAGGTCGAGCCCGTAGAGCACTTGCGACTTGTGGTAGACGGCCGTCTCGGGGGTGTTGAGGTATTTCGGACCCTGGTCGTCATCCAGCAGCTTCCTCGCCCCGAAGCCGAGGGTCGCCCCGGTGACGTCGCGGATCGGCCAGACAAGTCGGCCGCGGAAGCGATCGTAGGTGCCCCGGTCGCCTTGGCCGACGAGTCCGGCCGCGAGCAATTCCGCCTCGGAGTAGCCGAGCGTCTTGAGGTGCTTGCTCAGCGCGTCATAGCTCTTCGGCGCGAAGCCAATAACTAAACGCTGCGCGGCCGACGGGTCGAACCCGCGCTCGCCGAGGAACTTGCGGCCCGGTTCCGCGTCCGGCGTGGCCAGCTGGCCGACGAAGAATTCCGCCGCGGACTGGTTGGCGGCGAGGATGCGGGTCCGGTTGCCGTGATCGCTGTTAGCCTGGCCGCCGTCCTCATAGTGCAGCTCGAAGCCGACCCGCGCCGCCATGCGCTCGACCGCCTCGGTGAAGGTCGTGTGGTCCATCTTCTGCAGGAACGAGAAGACGTCACCATCCTCGCCGCAGCCGAAGCAGTGGTAGCGCCCCACCTGCGGGCGCACGTGGAAGCTTGGGCTTCGCTCGTCATGGAACGGACACAGTCCCTTGAGCGAACCGACACCGGCGCCCTTGAG
>JAUZFY010000113.1 GCA_030840185.1 Microbacteriaceae bacterium
GGCTGGACGCAAGACCCGCCCGAGGCCCGCGGAGCGGTACGCGACCGGTGGGAATCGCTGAACGCGCTCATGGCCCTCGCCGAGGAGTCCCCGCCTGGAACGTCGCTCTCGGCCTTCGTCGGGGACCTGTTCGAACGGGCGGCGAGCCAGCACGAGCCAACCATGTCTGCTGTGACCCTCGCCACACTGCATTCGGCAAAGGGACTCGAGTGGGACACGGTGTTCCTGGTCGGCCTGAGTGACGGTTTCGTTCCGATCACCTACGCCAAGACGGAGGAGGCGATCGAAGAGGAGAGGCGGCTCCTCTACGTCGGGATCACACGGGCGCGGCGGCGGCTCCACCTGTCCTGGGCGTCCGGCGAATCTGGTCGCGGCCCTGGTCGCCGCGAGTCCCGTTTTCTTCCGCAACTGAGGTAGCGAATCGGTGACTGTGCGGCGCGATGGCGATGCAGCCGCATGCCGGATGGGGCGACCACCCGCCAGGGTTCGTCTGGCCAGTGACCGTGTCTAGCTCCACTGCCGGCTCGGCGTCCGTCGCCGGGCTTGCGAGGCGGGTCAACGCAAATCGGGCTGCGAGTGACGCTACCTCGGCGGCGACGAGTGGCGACTCGGCGGGGCTCCTCCGACCCCACAGCTGCGCCGCGATGGCCGGCCTCGCGTCATCGACGTCCCTTCTGTGCAGCTCAAGGCAGTACAGGCACGGTCCCGTCCCGGGTCGCACGAGTGGCCCTATTTGCACGATCCGGTCCCCGAACACGACGGGGAGGTGCGGAATGTCGCGCCGGAGCCACGCTCCGTGCAGCTCCGGCTCGATAACAAAGTGCGCGACGATCACGGCCAGATCCACCTCGGTGTCCGACTCCGCCCCGTCGACGGTGACCACAGTGCCGGAGCGACGAAGGATGTCCGCGATCCGGCCGGCGGTCTCGCCGCGTCCGCAGACCGAAACCCGCTCGATGACCGGTGCCGCCGGGTTTTCGAGCGCCGGGGCCAGCGTTGCAAGCAGGCCGTGCAGGGCGAGATCGTCGAGGCCGGCGCCGCGGGCGATCATGCCGAGGCCCGATCGGCTGATCCCGGCGACGAGGGCCGCAATGACCCGCTCGGCCGGTTCGGAGACCGAGCGGAGCACGAGCACTGGACGATCGGAGCCGAACTGCAGGCTGTGCGGATCGCGCCAGAGAAGGGGAAAGCGGGGATCCAGTTTGAGCACCATCGCTGAATGATGCACCGGGACGGCCGACGGCGTCGTCGGCCATCCACAGATCCCAGTTTCGGGGCCGGCCTAGTTCTGCGGTTCCTCGGCCGAGCCGTCCTCTGACTCGTGCGGACGGTCGTCACCGTCGTCGTTGAGAAGATCTTCGATGGCCTGATCGATGTCATCCGGCGCCGGCGTCGGACCGGAAAGTCGAGCGATGATGCGGGCGGGATCGTCGATGTCCTCGGAGATCGGAACCAGATCCGGGTGAGACCACAGGCTGTCGCGCTTCTCGGCACCGACCCTGTCGGTGATTTGTTGCCACATCGCCGCCGACTCCCGCAGTCGACGCGGTCGAAGTTCTAGACCGACAAGGGTCGAGAACGCGGATTCGGCCGGGCCACCGGCGGCGCGACGCCGACGAACGGTCTCCGCGATCGCCCCCGACTTCGGCAAGCGAACGGTAGCTTGCGCGGTAACAACGTCAACCCAGCCCTCGATGAGGGCGAGCATCGTCTCCAACCGGCCAAGGGCCGCGAGCTGCGACTCGGACTTTGGCGGGATGAGCGCGCCGCTGACCATCGCCTCGCGCAACTCCTCCGGGTTCGACGGATCGAAGTCCGCTGCGAGTTCTTCGAGCCGTTCGGTATCGATCCGGATGCCCTGAGCAAACTCCGTAATTGAGGTCATGAGTTGCAGCCGCAGCCACTTGGCGTGACGGAACAACCGGGCGTGCGCGAGTTCGCGCACGGCAAGGTAGAGCTGAACCTGGTCCTTGTCGATGTCGAGTCCCGCGCCGAACGCCGCCACGTTTTGAGGAAGGATGGCGGCCTGGTGATCGAGATCGTTCGACGATCCGAGAAGCGGGATCCCGATGTCGCCGCCGGAGACCACCTCGCCGCCGAGCTGCCCGACGACCTGGCCAAGCTGCATGGCGAAGAGTGTGCCACCGACGTTGCGCATGAGCTTCGAGGCGCCCTCGATCATGCCGGACATCTCCTCCGGTGCCTGATCACGCAATACCTGGGTAAGCGCGTTGGCGATGCTCAGGGCGACCGGCTCGGCGAGTTGGGTCCAGATCGGCATGGTTGCGACGATCCACTCGGTGCGGGACATGAGCCGGGGAGTCGACGTGAGTTCGGCGACATAGGTCGCCTCATCCAGCCAGAGCGCGGCGACGTGGAATGACTGCTCAAGCGAAGCGCGTTCGGCAGGCGTGGTGGCCTGAACGTTTTGCGAAGCGATGGCCTTAGCCTGCTGGAGAGCCAGGTCCCAGTTGATTCCATCGCCGCTCGATTGCATAGCGCTCTGCAGTTGTCCGAGCAGGTTGCGAATCATCTCCGGATCGTTCGGCAGACCGGCCGCGCTGGCAAGGCGCGCCGGATCGATCTCCCCGTCTCCGGAAAGAAATTGGCTGAGCATGTCGCGGAATTCGTCTTCCGGGTCCTGCGCCGAATCTTCAGGCATAACAACTACGCTAGCGGCTGCGCCGTGACCACGGCTGTAATTTCATCTGGCCGGGGCCCATTGATGTGCGCCCGTGGCGAACAACGAAGGATAGGTGCGCGGTGGCGCTCTTCACCGATGACCACCGAGTTGCCCTCCCTGCAAAGCGGCGTGGGGCGCGGATTGGCTGGACTCTTCTCATTGCCGCAATACTGGGCACACTCGGCTTCGCGTTGGTGCCGTCTCCCTACGTGATTGAGGAGCCCGGTCCGGTGTTCAACACCCTTGGTCAGGTGGCCAACGGGGCGCAACAGGTTCCCCTGATCGACATCCCCGCGCACAGGACCTATCCGACCAGTGGGGCGCTCGACATGCTCACGGTCAACATTGCGGGAAGTCCCCAACAGTCCCCGAGCTGGTTCGAGGTCGCAAGTGCGTACCTCGATCCGAGCCGAGCCGTCTTGCCGCTGGGCGCGGTTTACCAGCCGGGAACCACCGTCAAGGCGGCGAACGAGCAAGCGGCGGTCGACATGCAAAACTCCCAGAAGGACGCCATCGCCGCCGCGTTGACCCATCTCGGCTATGCCCTGCCAACGACTCTGACCGTCGGAGGATTTTCGACGAAGTCGCCCTCCGCCGGGGTGTTGAAGACCGGCGACACCATAGTGAGTGTCAACGGCCAAGTTTCCGACACCGTGAACGGACTGCGCGCCATCATCGCGAAGGCAGGGGCCGGAGTGCCGGTGACCATCGACATCAATCGGGGCGGCGTGGCGAAGACGGTGACGGTGACGCCGACGCTCAGCACCGGCAGCAATCCAGCGCCGATTCTCGGGATCTACCCCTCCATCTCCTACACGTTCCCCTTCGCGGTCAAGATTCAACTCGAGAACGTCGGGGGACCGAGCGCTGGCCAGATGTTTGCGCTCGGCATCATCGACAAACTCACGCCGGGTGCTTTGAACGGCGGCGCCAAGGTCGCGGGGACGGGGACGATCGATGCCCAGGGCGACATCGGGGCGATCGGAGGCATCCGTCAAAAGCTTTACGGTGCCGTGCAGTCGGGCGCGAAGTGGTTCCTCGCCCCGTATTCCAACTGCAACGAGGTCACGGGCCACATCCCCAAGGGCATTCAGGTGCTCGCGGTGAAGACGCTCGACGATTCACTCACCGCCCTTAAGGCCATCTCGGCCGGATCGAGCACGAGCGGGTTGCTCACCTGTCCGGCCAAGTGACCCCGATCGGAGATCGATTCGGCGCTCTTAACTCAAATTCAGCGCTTAAGATGAGTGACCACAGCATCCGCCGTAATCCAGGAGCAGTTTCGTGACGACCCACCCAGCCGAAGGGCGACAGCCTGCCTCGCGATCAAGAGTGACCTTTCTGATCACTCTTGCGGTCGTCGCCGTTCTGGTGATCCTCTTCTTCATCTTCGCGAGTCTGTACACGGACTGGCTCTGGTTTGCCCAGCTCGGCTATCTCA
>JAUZFY010000091.1 GCA_030840185.1 Microbacteriaceae bacterium
CGCGGATCACACCCACGTGTCAACCTTTTCAGTCGCCGCGGGTGAAACCGTCGACATCACCCTCACCTGGTATCCGGCGCACCGGTTGGCTCCGGAACCGATGTCGATCACCGAGAGGCTGAAGGAAACCGACAACTGGTGGAAAAAGTGGGCATCACGAAGCGTCACCGCGTCGCGATACCACGACGAGGTCCATCGCTCGCTTCTCGTGCTCCGGGCGCTCACCCATGAGGATACGGGCGGCATCGTCGCGGCGGCGACGACGAGTCTTCCGGAGTCGTTCGGTGGCACTCGCAATTGGGACTACCGGTACGTCTGGTTGCGGGATGCGTCGCTGACGTTGCATGTTCTGCTCAAGCACGGGTACGACGAGGAAGCAGGCTCCTGGCGCAACTGGCTGCTTCGAGCGGTTGCCGGAGACCCAGCCGATGTGCAGATCATGTACGGGCTCTCCGGCGAGCGACGGCTGACCGAGTGGGAGGTCGACTCTCTACCGGGGTACGACGGTGCCGCCCCCGTTCGTGTCGGCAACGACGCGTGGCGCCAGTATCAGGGCGACATTTTCGGAGAAGTCATGATCGCACTGCAGGCCGCTCGCGAAATGGGAGTAGGCGAGACCGAATTCTCCTGGCCCCTACAGCGCGCTCTGATGAGCTTCGTCGAAGACAATTGGCGTCGCCCCGACAACGGCATCTGGGAGATCCGCGGGCCGCAGCGGGAATTCGTCTCGTCCCGTGCCATGATCTGGGCCGCCTTCGATTGCGCGGTGCGAGCGGTGACCGAGTTCGGGCTCGAAGGGCCCGTCGAGCGCTGGATCACGCTCCGCGACGAGGTTCGCAGCGAAATCGAGTCACACGGATTTGATCACACCCGAAACACGTACACGCAGTACTACGGGTCGTCGGGAGTGGACGCGTCGCTACTCCTGCTGTCTCAAATCGGCTACGTCGACGCCGACGACCCGCGGATGCTCGGCACAGTTGCCGCTCTCGAGCAGGATCTGCTCCGCGATGGGCTTCTCATGCGGTACCGAACGGAATCCGGAGTGGACGGATTGCCGGCCGGCGAGCATCCGTTCCTCGCGTGCTCGTTTTGGTTGGTGGAACAGTATGCCAGGAGTGGCCGATTGACCGACGCCACCGACCTCATGGACCGACTCATGGGATTCTGCAACGATGTCGGCCTTCTCAGCGAAGAGTATGACGTGCAATCCGGACGCCAGGCCGGGAACACCCCCCAGGCACTGTCCCATTTGGCCCTGGTTCGCGCGGCGGACGCGATCGCCAGCGCCTTTGAGAAGCAGGAGACGAGCGACGAGTCAGCCGCGGGAGCGGTCAGCGCCCAGCGCTAGCTCCAAGGTGCTCGGCGAAGAATGTGTCGATGCGTCGCCAGGCATCCTTCGCCGCCTCCGGCTGTGGCCCAATCCCGATGACCCGCTTCATCACGAAGCGCAGCAGCGGTGGACCGCTCTCGGCATCGTTGAGGAAGGCGTGCCCCGCGTCCGGGTATTCCTTGACATCGTGCTCGATGCCAAGCCGCGAAAGGGAGTCGTCGAGCTTTCGCGCCGCATGCCTGAGTGAGCCGTCCTTTGCTCCGTAGCTGGCGACGATCGGGCATGCGCCGCCGAGCACGTCATCGATCTCCTTCGGCAGCCTCCCGTAGTTGACCGAGGATGCCTCGAAGCCCCTGGTCGCGGCGATAAGCGCAAATCCGCCGCCCATGCAAAATCCGATGACACCTACCTTGCCGGTGCAATCGGGCCGGGCGAGGAGAAGTTGCCTCGCCGACTCAATGTCGGAAAACGCCCTTCCGGTGCCGGAGGCCAGGTCTCGAAAGGTCTGTGTGAGGCACTTGCGCGCGCCGCCCTCGGTGAAGAGGTCAGGCATGATGGCGAGGTAGCCGGCGCGCGCGAACCTCTCCGCCTGCCTGCGCATCACATCATTGATTCCAAATGCCTCGTGCACGAGCACCGCGCCCGGCCACGGTCCGTCGCCCTCAGGCTTCGCAAACTCTCCCGTCAGCCCCTCACTCGCACCAGGGATGGTGGGAATGTCAATCCGCTTCGTCCCACCGTTGTCGACCACGGCCGCTCCTCCTCGTGTGAATCCCTGTCGTCATGGTGAGAAACCAATCTTCGTACTTTCGAGCCGAAAGCTGAGGAGGGCGCGATAGTCAACGACAAGTCGAGATGGTTGCCCTTCCGTACCTGTGAGTTCGCTGGTAGCATCATCCCTGTCGATTCGTCCTCCCGACAACGGACGAACAGAAGTCACGACAGTTCCTCCCCCGAAAGGAACATCCCCGCATGAGTGCTGCGCTTGCTGCCGCGACCACCGTATCGATGCGATTACCCTGCCACTGGTATGCGCTCGTCTCGAGCGAGCGCGCCCCTGTGGCCGTCGCCCATCAATTCAACGTCGAATTGAACGGTTGAGTGGTGTGTCCGCGGCAGCAAGCGCCCTGTGCGCGGAGCACACCCACTCGCTGAGCGAGTAGCCGCTCGGCGCCCTCCCTCATGCGGGCGATATTGTGGGCCGGTGCAATTTATGGCCTCGCTGCGAGCGACCTCTCGTGGTTCATTGCTTCAGGTCGTGAAGACCTCGGTCGCGGCCGTCATCTCGTGGCTGGTGTGCAACCTCGCCCTTGGAGAACCCCTGCCGATCTTTGCGGCAATCGCGGCGCTTCTCGTGGTGCAACCGAGCGTCAATCAGTCGCTCGCGAAGGGCGTCGAACGCAGCGTCGGGGTGGTGCTCGGGGTTTTACTCGCTTTCGCAGCCCAGGCGCTATTCGGTCACTCGAGCATCACCGTCCTCGGGATCATCGTGGTAGCCCTGTTGCTTGCGTGGGCGCTGCAACTCTCCCCGGGGTCGGCAACCCAGATCCCGATCAGCGCCATGCTCGTCATCGCCGTCGGCGCAACCACCCGGGGCTACGCACTGAATCGGGTCATCGAGACGATCATCGGAGCCGTCATCGGTCTCGTCATCAACGCCATAATCGTTCCTCCCGTGCTCGTCGGCCCGGCCAACGACGCGGTCACGCGCCTCGCCACGAGCGTCGCTGACACGCTCCGCTCGGTCGCCGGCGCCCTGCGATCTCCCCAATCTGGCGAGCAACTGTCCGATCTGATCACCCGCGCCCGACAGCTGAGGGGGCTTCGAGACGCCGCGGCCGCGGCACTCCAGCGAGCCGACGAAAGCCTCATGCTAAATCCGAGGCGAGGGCAGCACCGCCGGTCGCTCGACCGCAACCGCCGGATGCTCGCGTCGCTCACGGTTCTTGTCACTCGCGTCACAGGGATGGCCCGGGCCCTAAGCGACAACTACGATGTCGGCCTCACCACCGACCCGTTTGTGGCCTCTATGGCCGTGGAGCTTGACCGCGCCGCCCACGACCTCATTCTGCTGACGAACGAGCAGGATGTCCGCGCTCGCCCCATGACCGTCGAGCCGCCGGCGCTCACCTCCCCGCTCGTGATCGGGAAGCCGGATGCCCGCAACTGGGTCCTCATCGGATCTCTGCTCGAGGACCTTCGCCGGGTGCGCGAGGAGATCCTCGGAGGAACGGAATGACGATTCTTAGGCGATGTGTTCGTCCCGGTCGGCTTCGCCGGTGCGGATCCCGCTCAGCGCTCGAGCGCTAGCCACGTGAGGCTCGCGAAGTCCTCGTGGGTCAGTCCGAGCTCGACCGCCGCGCCGGCGACCGCGGCGCGAAACCCATGGGAGTCGGACACGGACCGTGTGATGACATCAAGGCCGGCCGGCGTTCTCAGCGTCTTAGAGAATCGGATGGCGAGGATGTCGTCGTTGGCGGCCGTCCCCCGAACAGTCCACCGACTCGTGAACGGCATCAGCAGTCCTGTGCCGCGCCACACGAACCCGTCGCCGGTCCACCGATCGACGCCGGCGATCGACTTACGAATCCCTTTCGAGTTCGTGAAGGTGACCTCATCGTCGAGGGTCAGTGGATCGGTCTTGCTCATCCGATAGCTGATCTCCGGTTGCAACCGATTCCCCGCCAACCACATCGGAAAGTTCGTGGCGCCGATTCGCCAGGTGCCCGGTAGCGTCCGGGCGAGCGAGTCTGCGTTGAGGGTGGACGGCATACGGCCAACTTAGCGCCACGAACTGGGCGTAGGTTTCAGTAATGCATGCAATCACCGTCCCCGCCCCTGGGGACGCCAAGTCACTCGTGTTTTCGGAAGTACCGGATGTCGTCCCCGCCCGCGGCGAGGTGCTCATCTCTGTGCTCGCCGCGGGTGTCAACCGGGCTGACATCGGCCAGCGGCAGGGCAACTATCCCCCGCCGGCCGGCGCCTCGCCGCTACCCGGCCTCGAGGTATCCGGGTCGATAGCGGCCGTCGGGCCCGGCATCACCGGGTGGTTAGTTGGCGACCGCGTCTGCGCCCTTCTGCCCGGCGGAGGGTACGCGTCCCTCGCCGTTGCCTCCGCAGCTCAACTGCTCCCGGTTCCGGAGTCGGTCGACCTCGTGGACGCGGCCGGCCTTCCGGAGGCCGTCGCCACCGTCTGGTCCAACGTCTTTATGACCGCGGACCTCAGGCCTGGGGAGAGCATTCTCGTGCACGGCGGGTCGAGTGGCATCGGCACCATTGCGATTCAGATGGCGCGGGCCCTCGGCAGCCTCGTCGCCGTCACGGCCGGGTCGTCCGAGAAGCTTGCGGCGTGCGAACGACTGGGAGCCGACATTTTGATCAACTACCGGCACGAGGACTTTGTCGATCGCATTCTCGAGGCGACGGATGGACGCGGGGTAGACGTGATCCTCGACTCGATCGGTGGCGACTACCTCGATCGCAACGTGCGCGTCCTCGCCCCGCACGGCCGGTTGGCCAACATTTCCAACCTGAGCGGGACGGTCGGGCAGTTGGATGTCGGGCTACTGATGCGAAAGTGGATCAGCATCCATGGTTCGACACTTCGTGCCCGCCCGGCGGTGGAGAAGGACGAGATCATGGCAAGCGTCCTCGCGAACGCCTGGCCGCTCATCGAGGCGGGTCACGTTGTTCCGGTGATCGATAGCCGGTATCCACTAGCCGACGCAGCCCAGGCACACGAGCGGATGGAATCGTCCGAGCACATCGGCAAGTTGCTGCTGATCCCCTAGCCTTTGACGGCGCCGCCGAGGCCCGCGCTTCTCAAGAACATCCGTTGGAAAACGAGAAAGAGCACGATCGGAATAAGGGTCGAAATGGCAAGCGCCGCGAGGTAGACATCGAGTTGGATCGCCTGTTGCAGCGTTGGCAGCCGAACCGACAGCGGCTGTACTGCGGGGTCTCGCAGAACCAGCAATGGCCAGAGGTAGTCCTTCCACGCATTGATGATGGCGAACACCGAGACGACGCCGAGAATCGGGCGCGACATTGGAAGCACGATGGACCAAAAAAGCCGGACCGGACCGGCGCCGTCGGTTCGGGCCGCCTCGAACACCTCGCGAGGCAGATTGTCGAAGAAGCGCTTGACCAGCAAAATGTTGAAGGCGTTTGCGCCCGCCGGCAGCCAGACCGCCCAATAGGTGTTGATGAGCGAGGTGCCGATCAGGGGCGGGTGCAGGATTGTGAGGTAGAGCGGGACGAGCAGAACGACGGCCGGAACAAAAAGCGTTCCAAGCACCAGGGCGTTGATGACGGCCGCATATTTCGGCCGAAGCACCGAGAGCACGTAGCCGCCCGTAGCGGCC
>JAUZFY010000095.1 GCA_030840185.1 Microbacteriaceae bacterium
GCGGCCTGCTCGCGGAGCTCATGGCGGGTGCCGCGGAGGACGCGGCCGCCCGCCGCGAGCAGCGCCCGCTGGAGGACGTCGAAGCCGCGGCGCTCGCCGCTCCGCCCGCGCTCGCCGCCGCGGTGGCGCTCGCCGCCGACACGGGCTCCGTCAAGGTCCTCGCCGAGGTGAAGCGAGCCAGCCCGTCCCGCGGTCCGCTCGCCGACATCCCGGATCCCGCCGCCCTCGCCGTCTCATACGAGACCGGCGGCGCGAGCGCCATCAGCGTTCTCACCGAACGCCACCGGTTCTCCGGGTCGCTCGCCGACCTCGAAGCGGTTCGCGATGCGGTTCAGATTCCCGTGCTCCGCAAGGACTTCATCGCCGAGCCGTACCAGGTGCTCGAGGCGAGGGCAGCGGGAGCAGACCTCGTGCTCCTCATCGTCGCGGCCCTCGACCAGCCAACCCTGTCGAGCCTGTTCGAACTGACCCGGCAACTGGGAATGACGGCCCTCGTCGAGACCCACAGCGCCGAAGAGGTGTCGAGGGCGCTCGACATCGGTGCCGGTCTGGTCGGGGTCAACGCCCGCGACCTCTCCACCTTCGAACTCGACCAGGACCTGTTCGGCCGTCTGGCCGGGCACATCCCGTCCGGCGTCATCCGCGTGGCGGAGTCCGCCGTGAAATCCGCGGCCGACGTGGCACACTATCGCGAGGCCGGCGCCGACGTCGTGCTCGTCGGCGAGGCCCTCGTCACGGGCGATCCGGTGCGTACCCTCGCAGAATTTTTGGGAAACTAGAGCCATGGCATTGCGCGACGAAACCGGTCCATACTTCGGCGAGTACGGCGGCCGTTTCGTGCCGGAACCCCTGATCGCCGCCCTGGACGAGCTCGAACTCGCGTACAACGCGGCGAAGATCGATCCGGTATTCCAGGAGGAGCTGGCCGAGCTGCACCGCAGCTACACCGGTCGGCCGTCACTCATCACCGAGGTGCCGCGCTTCGGGGAGCACGCCGGCGGCGCGCGCATCATCCTCAAACGCGAAGACCTCAACCACACCGGCTCCCACAAGATCAACAATGTGCTCGGGCAGGCGCTCCTGGCGCGGCGGCTCGGCAAGACGCGACTGATCGCCGAGACCGGCGCCGGTCAGCACGGAGTCGCGAGCGCCACCGCCGCCGCGCTGTTCGGCATGGAATGCGTCGTCTACATGGGCGAGGTCGACACGGAGAGGCAGGCCCTCAACGTCGCGAGGATGCGGCTCCTCGGCGCCGAGGTGATCCCGGTCACAACGGGCTCCCGAACGCTCAAGGACGCGATCAACGAGGCGCTTCGCGACTGGGTGACGAACGTCGACACGACGCACTACCTTCTCGGGACGGTCGCCGGACCGCACCCGTTCCCGGTCATGGTGCGAGACTTTCACAAAATCATCGGCGAGGAGGCCCGCGCCCAGGTGCTCGAACTCACCGGACGCCTCCCGGATGCCGTGACCGCGTGCGTCGGCGGCGGCTCCAACGCGATGGGCATCTTCCACGCCTTCCTCGACGACCCGGATGTCGCGCTGTACGGATTCGAGGCGGCGGGCGACGGCGCGGAGACTCCCCGGCACGCCGCCACAATCACCAAGGGACGCCCCGGCGTGCTGCACGGCGCGCGAAGTTACATGCTGCAGGACGAAGACGGCCAGACCATCGAGTCGCACTCCATCTCGGCCGGCCTCGACTACCCGGGTGTCGGACCGGAGCACGCCTGGCTCGCCGACATCGGCCGGGCACAGTATCTCCCGATCACCGACGACGAAGCGATGAATGCCCTTCGGCTGCTGTCGAGAACCGAGGGAATCATCCCCGCCATCGAATCGGCTCACGCCCTCGCCGGCACCATCAAACTCGGTCGGGAGCTCGGCCCGGACGCGACGATTCTGGTCAACCTGAGCGGTCGAGGCGACAAAGACATGGAAACAGCGGGAAAGTACTTCGACATTCTCGACACCGAGGCGCTAACGGCCGAGGTCGCGGGGAAGCTCCCGTCCGACGTCGGCGCGGTCGGAGACAACGCGTGACCGCCAGGACCGACCGATCGGTCGAGGGTGTCATCGCCGCGCGAAAGGCGGCTGGTAGCGGGGCGCTGATCGGGTACCTTCCCGTCGGCTTCCCCGACCTGCGCACGAGCATCGAGGCCGCGGTGGCTCTCGCCGAGAACGGCGTCGACATGATCGAACTCGGCCTGCCATACTCCGACCCGGTGATGGACGGACCGGTGATTCAGGCGGCGACTCTCACCGCACTGAACGGCGGTTTCCGCCTCTCGCACGGGTTCGAAGCGGTAGCCGAGATCACGGCCCGCACCGACGTTCCGGTGCTGCTCATGACCTACTGGAACCCGGTCATGCAATACGGCGTGGAGCGATTCGCCGACGATTTGCTCGCCGCCGGGGGAGCGGGCCTCATCACACCGGACCTCATCCCCGACGAGGCCGAGCCCTGGCTGGCCGCCTCGGCCCGCACCGGACTCGATCGGGTGTTCCTCGCCGCTCCGACCTCGACGGACGCCCGGCTGCGCCAGGCCGTCGAGCAGAGCCGCGGTTTCGTCTACGCGGTGTCGACGATGGGAATCACCGGCGCGCGAAGCGATGTGGATGTCGCGGCAAAGACCCTCGTCGCCCGGCTTCGCTCGGCCGGCGCCACTTCGGCCTGCGTCGGGCTGGGAATTTCAACCCCTGAGCAGGTTCGCGAAGTGCTCGGCTACGCGGACGGCGC
>JAUZFY010000105.1 GCA_030840185.1 Microbacteriaceae bacterium
TGCAACCGTCCGAGATCTCACTGCTCGAGCAGTTGCAAGCCATCGAGAAGAAGGTCGGCTTCGACGTGCAAATCAACAAGCTCGACTCCGGAACGTCCTCGGCGGACTACACGTCCTGGAACTACGACCTCCAGCGCCAGTACTGGGTCACCAACACCCCAGATGTTCTGAGGTACCAGTATTCGTCCGCGTTCATCCCCGCTACCGGTGGGTACCACTCCAACGGCTCGGGACTGAACGACCCGAAGCTTGACGGCCTCGTGGATGTCGCGCTGCAGACCACCGACGCCGCGAAGCGCACGGACCTGTACACCCAGGCGCAGAAGATCGTCTCCGATGCGGCGGTCGCACTACCGGTGTACCTCTACCCGAGCCAGTACGCGTTCGACAACACCCGTCTCGGCGGCGTGGATGTCGACCCGTCGATCAACCAGGTGTCCTTCTACGACACCTGGGTGAAGACGCAGTGACGGTCGACAACAGCGTGACGGCCGGCGAGGCGGTGGCCGTCAACACGGCGGCAGCCGGGGCAGTGACGGCCAGCACGCTTGCGCCCCATTCGGCGTCCCTCGCGGGGGCGCCGCCAAACGAGGTCAACGACGCTCCACCCCGCCGGACCGGCGGCGTCGTCCGCCGGGTGCTCGGAAAGCTGGCCGGCGCGATCTTCGTGCTGTGGGCGGTCGCGACCCTCACTTTCGCACTGCTCCGATTCATCCCGGGCGACCCGGTTCTGCTCATCCTCGGTACCTCTGGCAGTCCGTCGGCCGCGGTGGTGGATGCCACGCGCAAGGCGTTTGGGCTCGACCGGCCGCTGCTCGTGCAGTACCTGAACTTCCTCGGCGGAGCAGTGCGGGGCGACTTCGGTACCTCCTACCAGCTGAAGATTCCGGTGACGACGGTGATCGGTGAGCAGCTGCCATCCACGGTGCAGCTCGTTGTCGCGTCCGTCCTTCTGGCCTGGATCATCTCGCTGCTGATCACGGTTCCGACCGCCGGTCGCGGCCCGATCGTCGAGCGCATCGGTCGCTCGGTCGAGATCGTGCTCGCCTCCCTTCCGCACTTCTGGATCGGGATCATGCTGCTCGTCGTCTTCGCTATAGGCCTCGGCTGGTTTCCGGTCGCCGGCGGAGCCGGGCTCGCCGGACTGTTCCTTCCCGCGCTCACTCTCGCGATTCCGATCGCCGGATTCCTCTCCCAGGTGATGCGCGAGTCGTTCGAGGACGCGCTGGCCCAACCATTCGTCACCTCGGCCAGGGCTCGCGGGGCGAGCGATCTGCGCGTGCGGTTCGGACACGCGTTGCGCCACGCCCTCCTGCCCGGCGTGACGCTCACCGGCTGGGCCATCGGCGCACTGTTCAGCGGCGCCGTCGTGGCCGAGGTCGTGTTCGCGAGGCCGGGAATCGGACGGGTGCTGCTCTCCGCGGTGCTGTCGCGGGACATCCCCGTTGTGATCGGCGTGGTCGTCGTGATCGCCGCGGTCTACGTCGTCGTCAACGCGATCGTCGACATCCTCTATCCGATCATCGATCCGAGGCTCAGCCGATGAATGCCGTATCGAAAACCGTCGCCTCAGCCCGCGCGCCGGGCGCGGCCGCCGCAGCAACCGCCGCCGCCGGAACCGCTGCCGCCGCCCCGACACCTGGCGCCGCTGCAACAGACGATCCCACGACTGGCACCCGCGTCCGGCCGCGCTGGGTTCGCGATCTCGCCGCGCAACCCGGCACGATCCTCGCGATCCTGTTCGCGCTGTTCCTGCTCGCCGCACTGATCGCGCCGAACCTGGTCGCCCCGTCTGACCCGTACGCCGTCGACCCGGCAAACGCCTTCCAGAAGCCGGGGCTCGCCCACCTGTTCGGCACCGACCAGTCCGGGCGGGACGAATTCAGCCGCATCGTCTGGGGCGCCCGCCAGTCGCTCTGGGTCGGCGTCCTCGCCACCCTCATCGGCGTGGTCGGCGGCCTGGTACTCGGACTGATCGCCGGCCTCGGAGGCAGAATCGCGGATGCCGTGACCAGCCGGTTCATCGAGATCCTGTTCGCGTTCCCCGGTCTGCTCCTCGCCCTCGTGCTCATCGTCGTACTCGGCCGCGGCATCGGACCGGCCGCCGTCGCGGTCGGCATCGGATCGATCCCGGGCTACGCGCGCATCCTCCGCGGCCAGGTGCTGCAGGTGCGGCAGTCCGGTTACGTCGAGGCATCCCGAGCGCTCGGCTGGTCGCCGCTGCGTCGACTGCGGGCCACGGTCATCCCGAACACGCTTCGCCCGCTCGTGGCGATCTTGACGCTGGGGATCGGCCAGGCCGTGGTCTGGGCGTCCGCCCTCGGCTTCCTCGGACTCGGCGCGGAACCGCCGACCGCGGAATGGGGCACCATGCTCGCCGACGGTCGAAGCTACATCCAGGTCGCCTGGTGGATCGCATTCTTCCCCGGGCTGTTCATCACCGTGACGGCACTGAGCGCGACCGCGATCGGGCATTTTCTGCAGAAGCAATTTGAACCGAAGAAGGGCCGCTGATGTCGACGCTGCTGCAGGTGACCAACCTCACCGTTTCCTTTCCGCACAGCGGGGCGACCGGCCCGGTAGTGCGGAACGTCTCCTTCCGGCTCGAGACCGGGCGCGCCCTCGCGATCGTCGGCGAGTCCGGGTCGGGCAAAAGCGTCATCGCCCGCACCCTCGTCGGACTGACCGGGGCGGAATCCGTCGTCGAGGCGGACCGACTCGAGATTCTCGGGACGGACGTCAGCACGAATTCCGAACGGGACTGGCGGGCACTGCGCGGCAAGGACATCGGATTCGTGCTGCAGGACGCCCTCGTCTCGCTCGACCCGCTTCGCACGGTCGGCCAGGAGATCGAGGAGGCGCTCGTCGTGCACGGGGTGCGCGGCAAGGCGGAAAGGCAGGCGAGGGTGATCGAGAGCCTCGCTGCGGCCGGGGTGCCCAATCCGCAGCTGCGGTCCCGGCAGCGTTCCGGCGAACTCTCCGGCGGCCTGCGTCAGCGGGCGCTCATCGCCCAGGCGTTGGCGCTGAATCCCCGGGTGCTGATCGCCGACGAGCCGACGACGGCTCTGGATGCGACAGTGCAGTCCCAGATCATCGCCCTGTTGCACGACCTGAAGTCGCGCGATCACGGTCTCATCATCATTTCGCACGACCTCGCGGTGGTGTCCTCGATTGCGGACGACGTGCTCGTGCTGCGCGACGGCGAGGTGGTCGAATACAGTTCGGCGGACGAGGTGCTTCGCAACCCGCGGCATCCATACACCCGGCGTCTGCTCGACTCGGTTCCGGTCACCGCGGCGAAGGGCCGGCGCCTGTCCGCGGCCAGTACTGCGGATGCGGGGGCTGCGGTCGAGGCATTGTCCGCGAGGGAGGACCCGGCCGCGGCGTCACTCGCGACTCCGGTGCATGGTTCGCTGGCGCACGGTCCGCAAGTGCACGATTCGCTGGCGCACGGTTCGCTGGAGCACGGTTCAGCGGCACACGGTCCGCAGGCGCACACTCCAGCGGCACACGGTCCGCACACGCACACTTCAGCGCCGCATGGTTCGCAAGCGCACACTCCAGCGGCGCACGACGACGCGCCCGTTGCGCCCGCGCTCGAGGCCATCGGTCTCGTGAAGAGTTACCGTGG
>JAUZFY010000124.1 GCA_030840185.1 Microbacteriaceae bacterium
CGTGTGGGCGCCGATCCGGTAGGTCAGGGCCTCGATCATTCGCGGGCCGGCGCCGGACCGCGCCTCGTCGAGGTTCTTGCGAGTGACGGCGTAGCTCGCGAGCACATCGTTGCCGTCGATTTGGATGCCGGGGATGCCGAATCCGCTTGGCCGGATGTAGAGCGGGATCGGGGACTGCACCTTCACCGGAACGGAGATGGCCCAGTGGTTGTTCTGCAGGAAGAACACCTCCGGCGTGTTGAAGCTCGCCGCGAAGACGAGGGCTTCGCTCACGTCGCCCTGGCTGGTTGCGCCGTCGCCGAAATAGGTCATCACGGCCTGATCGGTCTGTGGGTCGCCGGTTCCGCTGCCGCCGTCGAGTGCGATGCCCATCGCGTAGCCGGTTGCGTGCAGCACCTGAGATCCGAGCACGAGGGTGTAGAGGTGAAAGTTGTTGCGCTCGGCCGGGTCCCAGCCGCCATTGGTCACCCCGCGCATGAGGCGGACGATGTCGACGACGTCGACGCCGCGGATCATTCCGACCGCGTGCTCCCGGTAGGAGGGGAAGATGTGGTCCTGTCGTCGCGCGGCCCTCGCGGAGCCGACCTGCGCGGCCTCCTGGCCCTGGCTCGGTGGCCAGAGTGCGAGCTGGCCCTGCCGCTGCAGGTTGGTGGCTTCGAGATCGAACCGGCGCGTCACCACCATGTCGCGGTAGAACTGGCGAAGCGTGTCGTCGGGAAGGGCTTCGATGATCGGCAGATACTCGGCACTCAAGTCATCCGTACGGATGGTGCCATCGGTCGAGAGAAGCTGCACCATCTGTGCGGTTTCTGCCACGGTGGCCTCGCAGTCTGTGTGTCACGCGAACGGGAAGAGCGGCGCCGCTCGCGCGACACCGACGTACCAATCTATCCCGGGTCGCTAGCCTTCAGTTGGTAGGGTGCGGACAACCTCCGCCGCAGCCTTTAGGAGTTTCTCCACAGAATGGGGCTCTCCGATGGACACCCGGATGCCCTCCGGATACAGCGGGCGCACCACGACTCCCGCGGCGGCGAACACCTCGACGGCTCGTTCGGTCGCCTCGCCGGTGGCGAGCCAGACGAAGTTTCCGTGCGGGCGGGGCACGACCCAGCCCTGCTCGAGCAAGGCCGCCCAGACCTCGTCGCGGAGCGCGCTCAACCGGCCGACCCGCTCGAGCAGCACCTTTTCGTGGTCGAGCGAGACCAGTGCCGCGCGCTGGGCGGTGTCGGTGACGGAGAGCGGGATGGATGCCGTGCGGGCGGCATCGAGGATGTACTCCGGCCCGACCGCATACCCGATCCGAAGCCCGGCGAGCCCGTACGCCTTGGAGAAGGTACGCGCGACCACGAGATTCGGGTACACGCGGCTGAGTTCGCGGCCGTCGACCGCGGTCTCGTCGGTGACGAACTCGATATATGCCTCGTCCAGAATGACCAGGATGTCGCCGGGAACCTCGCGCATGAAGGTGGCGAACTCGTCCTTGGTCACGATCGTGCTCGTCGGGTTGTTCGGGCTGCACACGATGATCACGCGGGTTCGGTCGGTGATGGCGGCGAGCATGGCCGGCAGATCGTGACGGGCGTCGGCTGTCGTCGGTACGAGGACGCTGGTTGCCCCGGCCACCGTGACGAGTCCCGGATATGCCTCGAACGACCGCCAGGCGTAAATCACCTCGTCGCCGGCTCCGGCCGCGGCCTGAATGAGCTGGGCGAGAATCGAGACGGATCCCGCTCCGAGGTGCACCTCATCCCGAGTCACCCCGAATCGTTCCGCGAGCCGGTCGCGCAGCCGGGTCCCGGCCGCGTTGGGGTAGCGGTTGACGTTGGAGCTGTCGGCGATCGCCTGAAGCACCTCCGGAATCGGCTCGAACGGGTTTTCATTTGACGACAGTTTGAAGGCATCGGTGTCGGCCGGCTTGCCCTGCTTGTACCCGACAAGGGCCAGGACTTCGGGCCGTAGGCGCACCGTGGGCGGCTCAGGATTGATCACGGTTCAAGCCTACGGGCCGCCCGCTGCACAGTGCCCCTGTGCCGCCGCTCACCCGTGGCGTGATTGCACCGTGGCGTGATTGCACGGCTGGCGAAGATAGCGGCATAGTGGTCGCATGACGAGATTCCTGGTTCGCCTGCTGGTCAACGCTGTAGCCGTCTGGTTGACGACACTCATTGTCGCGGGGGTGAAGGTGGTGCCGTTCCAGCCTCCCACCACGCTCAACTGGGTGTTGACCTATCTGCTCGTCGCCCTCCTGTTCGGGATCGTCAATGGGGTGATTGGCAACTTCATCCGCATCGTCGCCTTCCCGATCTACCTGCTCACCCTCGGGCTCATCGCCCTCATCGTCAACGGACTGTTGTTGCTTCTGGTCAGTTGGATCTCGTCGCTGATCGGGTTCGGGCTCGTCGTAGACGGATTCTGGTGGGGCGTTCTTGGCGCCCTCGTGCTCGCGCTACTGAGCTGGCTCATCAGCGTAATCATCCGACCGATAGTGGGACGCGA
The DNA here is from genome assembly GCA_030840185.1 of Microbacteriaceae bacterium. Taxonomy (GTDB): domain Bacteria; phylum Actinomycetota; class Actinomycetes; order Actinomycetales; family Microbacteriaceae; genus Lacisediminihabitans. The sequence continues at coordinate 2,497 of JAUZFY010000124.1, forward strand.
CCGGCGCTAGCCGGAAGTGCCGCCGCTCAATCCCGGCTGGCGACCCTCTCGGCGCGATAGAGCACCGAATCCACACTCTTCGCGCCGTCGCCGAAGCGGTCGAGACGAGCAATCCCCTCGGTGAGCCGCCGCTCGTTTGACCGGTCTGCCGCGGCGGCGGTCTGCCGATAGGCGTCGAGCTGGTGGGCTGGCAGGGTAATTCTGGTGTCAACGGGCCGCCCGGCGAACAGCTGTCGCCGCACGATCACCGGGGCGGCGGACGCCCAGGTGCCCCCGAAGGCGGGCACCAGATCGTCGGTGTGCTCGATGGCGACCCACGGAATCTCGGCCGGCACCGGCACCTGCCCGGCCGGGGCGCCGAGCGTGAATAGACCACGGATGTCGAAATCGCCCGAGGCGGCGAGTTGCGCCGCGATCAGCCCGCCCTGCGAGTACCCGGTGATGACGACGGCAGTGGATGCCGTGACTCCGGCTTGCGCCATCGCCTCGCGCACCACTCGCACCGACCCGGCATCGACTCCGGAGAGCGCGTCGACGTTGCTCGTCATGTCCCACGGCTCGGCGCCTGCCACGGGAGAGAAGTCCCGGGTGCCTCCGATGTAGACCTCGAATCGGTCGGCCGATCCCGGGGTGCGGTAGCGGTCGATCCGCACCTGCGCCGCCCCAACCGGGATCCGGCCGGCACGGTCGGCGTAGCTGCTCGCCCGGGACACCGCGATCGGAGCGGAGCGCTCAGCGACAACAACCGGCGTCTCGCGCAGCATGCCGGCTGGCCTGACGAGCGCCGCGATGACCAGTGACGACGAGGCCAGCCCGAGAACCCCTGCGCCGTCCTCGCCGAGCAAGGCGACGATATCCGGCGATATTCCGAGCAGCCCGCCACCGAAGTCGTCGACGCTCATGACCGAGAGTCTCACCAGCTTGACGAGAATCGGGTCGCTCAGCACGGCTCTGTTCTGCCGCAACCAGCGCCCAAGAGCGATCCCCGGGTCCGTTTGGTCCGACCCGGGCAGAATCGCACGCTCGGCCGCGCCGACGCCGACGCCGATGCCTGCTCCGATGGCAGCTCCGGCGACGGCTCCCGCGAGGGTGGGAAGAAAGAGGACCGCGAGCACCGGGAGGGTCCGCCCCGCGACGGCGGCGAGTCGTGCCGCGACCCTCGTGGCCGCGAGGTCGACCGCGCGCTCGGCATATCCGTACCCCTCCGCCGCGAGCAACAGGGCGAGCCGCAGCCGCTCGACTGAGCCAATCGCGTCGACCATGAGGCGCGCGGCGGCGGCGAGATCCTGCTCCGCCGCGACCGCCTCGGCCGGAAGCCCGACCTGCCCCGCCGGGCCGCCGCCGATGGGGCTCCCAATTGCGCGCGCCTGCCGAAGGCACTCGCCGATGAGGCCGCGGGTGCGCTCGAGACGCCCGGCGGCTTCGAACAGCTCCGTCGTTGCGACGGCGGTCGACCCTCCGCCGCTCACGACGAGGTCATCAGCCGGTGAGGTCATCAGCCATACAGGCCGAGGGTCAATACGGCGTGGCGGGTCTTCCGGGTCGCCTCCCGCGTGTCGGCCTCAGCCCGAGACAACTGCGACCGGACGCCCGTGAGTGCCTCGCCATAGAGACGATGAGCCAGACCACGCCACTCATCGCAGCCGTCCGCGGCCGGCAGCACGGCCCGCGCCTCGGCGAGCGTGGTCGACAGTGTCTCGAGCCAGGCCAGTCGCTCCTCGAGCGCAGGCACCACCGCATCCATTCGGGCGAGCTCTTCGTGCATCACACTGCGCTCCTTCCGCCACGGCAAGACTCGGCCCCCACCGTGTACCTCAGGCGACACGGGCGCGATCGGCGCGTAAACGAGGGGCAGACAGAGCGGGGAAGGAGAGGAGGTTTCTGTCGGTGGGAGCGGCGACTTCGGCAATCTGCGGAAGAATGGACGCATGAGCTTCGACCGCACCCTCGACGAGTCGGCGCTCTTCAGAATCTGTTTCGTGTGCACCGGCAACATCTGCCGCTCCCCGATGGCCGAGACTGTCTTTCTCGACCTCGTCAAGCGCGCCGGGTACGAGGGTGCGGTCACCGTGATGTCGGCAGGGACCGGGGACTGGCACGTTGGCGAGCCGTCCGACGCCCGCACGATGGCCGCGCTCACAAGTCGCGGCTACGACGGCTCTCGGCACCGTGCAAAACAGTTCGACCCCGAGTGGTTCGACAACCTCGACCTCATCGTGGTCTTCGACCGCAGCCAGGAACGCATCCTTCGCGCCTGGGCGAGCAGCGAGCAGGATCGCGGCAAGGTGCAGATGTTGCTGAGCTTCGACAGCCAGCAGGCAGCCCAGGGCGATGTCCCGGACCCCTATTACTCCGACGCGGCGATGTTCAGCACCGTCCTCGGCATGATCGAAAGAGCCAGCGCGGCACTGTTCCGCCAAATCGAGCCAGGAATCCGACGGGGAGCCCAATGAATCCACTGCCAGAACAACCACTTAGTCCCCTCGACGGCCGGTACCGCGCGGCCGTGCGCGGTCTCGGCCAGCACCTCTCGGAGGCCGGGCTCAACCGGGCTCGCGTTCATGTCGAGGTCGAGTGGCTGCTTTACCTCACCGACCACGAGTTGTTTGGCTCGCACCGGCTCGAACCGCGCCAGGCCGAGTCCCTTCGGGCCCTGGTCACCGACTTCGGCCAGGCCGATATCGACGAGCTCGCGGCGCTGGAAGCCACAACTCGCCACGACGTCAAGGCCGTCGAGTACTACGTGCGCGCCCGGCTCGCCGGCCTGGGACTCACGGATGTCGCGGAGCTGACCCACTTCGCCTGCACGAGCGAAGACATTAACAACCTCTCCTACGCTCTCACCATCCGGGCGGCCGTCGAGGAGGTCTGGCTGCCGTCAATCACAGCGGTGATCGATGCGCTGACCGAGCGCGCGGTTGATCACCGCGCCGATTCCATGCTCGCCCACACCCACGGGCAACCCGCAACGCCGACGACGGTTGGTAAGGAGTTCGCGGTATTCGTTGCTCGACTTCGCCGCATCGTCGCACAGGTGGAGTCGACCGAGTATCTCGGCAAGTTCAGCGGAGCGACCGGCACCTTCGCCGCCCATGTCGTCGCCGATCCGTCCCTCGACTGGCCGGCCATCTCGAGCGAGTTCGTCACCTCGCTTGGCCTCAACTGGAATCCGCTCACCACCCAGATTGAGCCACACGACTGGCAGTCGGAGCTCTATCAGCGCATGAGCCACGCGAACCGGGTGCTGCACAACCTCTGCACCGACATCTGGACCTACATCTCCATGGGCTACTTCACCCAGATCCCACAGCCGGGGGCGACCGGCTCGTCAACGATGCCTCACAAGATCAATCCGATCCGGTTCGAGAATGCCGAGGCGAATCTAGAAATCTCGAGTGCGCTGCTCGACTCGCTCGCGGCAACCCTCGTCACCTCCCGGCTTCAGCGCGACCTGACAGACTCCACGACCCAGCGCAATGTCGGCGTCGGGCTCGGGCACTCCGTGCTTGCGCTCGACAACATCAAGCGAGGCCTGTCCGAGATCGCGGTCAACCGCGAGCGTCTCGCCGAAGACCTCGAGGGCAATTGGGAGGTGCTCGCCGAAGCCATCCAGACCGTCATCCGTGCCGAGGTGACCGCCGGCCGCAGTTCGATCGCCGATCCCTACGCCATGCTCAAGGAACTCACGAGAGGCAAGCGCGTCGGCCAGGCAGAGCTCGTCGAGTTCGTCGACGGGCTGGACATCGGCGACGACGCAAAGGCCCGTCTCGTCAGCCTCACCCCGGCCGGATACGTGGGGCTCGCGAGCGACCTCGTTCGCTTCGCGGAGTAGCGACCGCGCCGAACAACGACTGCGCCGAACAATAAAAAGTAGGCGGCAGAAAGGCGGCCCGCCTCGAGAGATCGGGCCGCCTTTTGCGTAGCTAGCGGGATTCGAGGGTCGGTTCGCCCGCGGATGACCGGCGGGTCAGCGCCCCTCGTTGTTCTGCTCGTCAATGTCAGTCTTCTCCGACGAATTCGGTTTCACCGCAAGGGCGAGCATCGCGATCACCACGATGGAGACGATGAAGGCGACGCCGAAGAAAACGGTGGCGAGGATCGGCTCGCGCGTGCTCATGAGCACGACTAGACCGACGAAAACGGCGACGATCGCCGACATCACGATGTATTCGAGGGGACGGAGTCTGTCTTGCCGGCTTGGTGCGCTCACGCCGTGGTCTCGCTCTCTGGGGATGATGGGGGTGCCGCGATTCCGGGCGTCGCCTGGGTTCCCCACTTGGCCGAGAATCCGGCGATAAGCAGGTACACCGCGACAATGGCCGCGTAGGCGCCGAGCAATCCGACCGAGACCACCGCCGCGTCAAGCACCCGGACCACGCCATCCGGGCCCTTGTAGGTCTGCGTGTAGGCGGGCGGCACGAGAAGGAACACTACGGCAGCAACGGCAGTGAAAACGCCCACCGCGATCCAATCCACGGAGCCGACGAAACGGCGCCGCGTGCGAATGCCGCTGTAGATCTCGAGGAATCCGGTGATCGCCGCGAACGAGGTGACGAGAAGGAAGAACAGTCTGACGCCGCCGCCGTTGAACGACAGGGCAA
>JAUZFY010000139.1 GCA_030840185.1 Microbacteriaceae bacterium
CACCGAGCTCATGGAGCGGGACGGCGTCGACGCGACGGCCGCCCTCTTCGGAGAGTCAACCGCTCGCGCCATCGTGTCCGTTCCGCGGGAGGACGATGTGCGATTCGTTGGACTCTGCGAGGGGCGCGGCGTTCCGGTGCTTCGCATCGGGGTGACGGATGCCGGTGGGGCACTCGAGCTTCAGGACGGCTTCACCATCAGCCTTGACGAACTGCGCGGAACCCACCGCGGAACCCTCGCCGAGCACTTCGGCCCCGTCGTCGGCTACTAGCCGCCGATCCGGTTCGCCGGCCAGCCGCTCAGCGAGCGGTCCAGCCTCCGTCGATCGCGAGGGTGGCTCCGGTGACCAGGGATGCGGCGGGCGAGGCCAGGAACACCACGGCGCCGGAGACCTCCGCGGGCACGCCGATGCGGTGCAGCGCCGCGATTCTCTCCACGGTGTCGGCGTGGAATCCGGGGTCGGAGAGAGCGGATTGCGTTCCGTCCGTCTCGATGAAGGTGGGCGCGACGGCGTTGACCCGGATGCCGTATTCGCCCCATTCGACGGCGTGGCACTTGGTCATGTGGATAATCGCCGCTTTGCTGATGCAGTAGCTCGACTCTCCGGGCAAAGCAACGAGGCCAGCCTGGGAGGCGACGTTGACGATCACACCTGAGCCGGCCGAGCGCATGTGTTTTGCGGCGTGCTGCGAGATAAAGAACGTGGACCGGGTGTTGAACGCCAACACCGCGTCGAAGTCGTCCTCGCTTACGTCGATGGCCGGCCCTGCGATGCCGCCGCCCGCGTTGTTGACGAGGATGTCCAGACTGCCGAGCTCCTCGACGGTTCGGTCAATCGCGACGCGGCTCTGCCCGAGGTCACGCACGTCCATGGCAACGACCAGTGCCCGGCGTCCTAGCGCCGCGATCTCGTCGACGAGACCATGGTCACTTGCCGGGTCTCGGAGCCCGAGGGCGACATCCGCTCCCGCTTTGGCGAGGTCGAGCGCGATCGCACGGCCAAGGCCGCGCCCGGCGCCGGTCACTAGCGCGACGCTTCCGGCGAGATCGAAGGGGCTGGTCTGTTGCATGGTCGTGCCATCCTCGCTGTCGCGCGGTTTGTCGGCGCGAGGCGAAGTCGCATGGCTTCGAGGCGCCGGATCGAGAATTTCAGGGGATCAGAACTGCGTCTCGGTGGTTCCGGTGTTCGCGATCTGCTCGTGCTGATGAATGACCTCGGCGATGATGAAGTTCAGGAACTTCTCGCCGAAGGCCGGGTCGAGGTGGGACTCTGCCGCGAGCGCCTTGAGCTTGATGATCTGCTCGCGTTCCCGCGCCGGATCGGCGGGCGGAAGGCCACTGGACGCCTTCAGCCGCCCCACCTGCTGGGTGAACTTGAACCTCTCCGCAAGCAAATGAACCAGCGCGGCATCCACGTTGTCGATGCTCTGCCTGAGGGAGAGAAGCCGGGCGACCGGGTCTGATTCTTCTGCCATAGGAAGATATTATCGTGCGATCAGTGCGTCTTGTCGGCTGCGGATTTCTCCGCCCGAAGCACGTTTCGAAGAATGATGTCACCGAAATCGGTCCACAGCGGCTTGGCAATTTCGTGACCGAGCCCCTCGTAGAGGTGCAGTTCGCTTCGGGGCATCACCGCCGCCATGTCGAGTGCAGCTTGGGGCGAGAGGTGTCGGTCGTGACGCCCGTGGATCAGTACCGTCGGAATCTCCAATTCCGCGAGCGCCGCGCTGCGGTCTGGGGCTTCATTCATCGCCCGCGCCTGCCGGGGGTAGCCGTCCGGCGCATAGCAACGGTCGTAACTGCGCGTGGCGAGGTCGATGTGCCAGTCTTCGTCGAAGGCGAACTCCGGGGAGGCGCTCAACTGTTCCCGCTCGACCGCCGCCTTGATCGCCTCGTCGCGCGCAAGGCGATCCTGACGCACCGAGAGGTCCTTCGCCCCCTCGTTCCTGATTCCGTAGCGGCCGTTGGGAGCCGAATAGAACAGGGTGAGACTCTTCACGCGTCCGGGCGACCGGATGGCCATCGCCTGGGCGATCATTCCTCCCATCGACTGCCCAAGCAGGTGCGCTTCGTCGATCTCGAGGGCGTCCAGGACGGCGAAACCGTCGTCCGCCATGTCATCGAGCCCGTAGTGCCCATCGGTGTCGTCCGGTCCGCCGGTCTTGTCGGAGAGTCCGGCGTCCCGGTTGTCGAACAGCACGGGGCGCAAGCCCCGATCGACGAGCTCCTGCACGAAGCCCGGTCGCCAGCCCAGAAGTTGCACCGTGAAACCGTGGACGAGAAGCATCGGGATACCCGAGCCGCCGACATCGTGAAAGTAGATTCTGGTGCCAGCATTCAGTGCGAATGGCATGTTGTCCTCTCGGGGATCTAGGCGATCGGTTCGCCGGCGAGGACCTCGGTTCGTTCCACCCAAAACCCGTTGTCCAGGCGGACAATCACAGTTGGTGTCCTGGTCGCCGGATCGAATTCGAACCTCCAGATGCGCCGGAATGGCGTATCGGTGCACTGCTGATGAACCTCGAAAACATGCTCGTCGATCCAGCCGGCGCGACTCGCCGTTGACACCCGGTGCATCTCTTCGTGCGGCCACAGTGCCGTCGCACCCGGGAGCCACTCTGCGGCACCGGCGGGGACGGACTCGACGGTTCCCTCGTCGTTGACGGTCACGAGTCGGGTTTCGGCGCCGAGAAATTCCAGGCGGACGGACGTCACGTGCAGGGTGTTGAACGGGACCTTCATGTCGACATGTGGGACGGTCGCCTCCCATGCCGGTGCCGGGACGAAATCCGGAACGCGAACCTCCTGGGCGCTCAGAAGACGGCCAAGCTCCTCCGTCGAGCTGTCGGCGGCGGGAAGGGCTTCCGGGTGTATCCCCGGAAGGAGGTGTCGCCACAGGAGCTCCGGTATGTCTCTGCTCAGCGATGTTCCCGCGGTGATGGCCACCACCGTGTCCTGATCGGGCAGCACAAAGCTGAACTGCCCATATCGCCCGTCCATCCGGTAGGAGTTGTGCTTCGATCGCCAGATCTGGAATCCGTATCCCTGCGACCAGTCATCCTCCGGGTCAGATCCGTTGGATACCTGTGCCGCCGTCGCCGCCTCGATCCATTTCTCGGTCAGCACCTGGGTTCCGTTCCACAGCCCGCGCTGCAGATAGAGCTGGCCGATCCGTGCGAGATCCTCGGTGCGCAAGCGCACCCCGGATGCTCCCAGATTGATGCCACGGTTGTTGGTCTCCCAGGGCGGCGTCTCCATACCGATCGGCTCGAACAGCCGTGAGGACAAGTAGTCCTGCGCCGACTGACCGGTCCGCGAGGCAACAATCGCGGCAAGCACGAAGCTCGCCCCCGAGTTATACAGAAAGTGCGTACCGGGCGGATATTCGATTGGCACGTTGAGGAAGACGGATACCCAGTCCAGGTTTGGCAACGCCCGCATGATCTCCATCGTGTCAACCGCGTGCCCTGTCGCCATCGACAACAAGTGCCGCACCTTGACGTCCGCAACGTTTTGACGAATTGCTTCGGTGGCATATGTCGGGAAGAACGACAGGATCGGGTCGTCGACCGAGAGCAGGCCCTCGGCCTCGGCGATGCCGATTGCCGTCGCGGTCAGCGACTTGGACACCGAGAACATCATGTGCGGCTGCTCTGCCGTGTACGGATCCCACCATCCCTCGGCGATGACCTGCCCGTGGCGCAGGATCATGAGGCTGTGAAGGCCGAGATCGGCGGAATTCGCTTCGCGCACGAAGGCGGCGATCGCGTCCGAATCCACCCCCTGGGTTTCCGGAGTTGCCCGGGGCAACACTGTTCGAGACATATCGACGACTAGCCCTTCTCGGCACCGGCGGTTTGCCCGGCCACCAAATACTTTTGCGCGAAGAGGAACACCATCAGAATCGGGAGGATCGAGATGATGGCAGCCAGCGCGACCTCGGGCGCGCGGA
>JAUZFY010000142.1 GCA_030840185.1 Microbacteriaceae bacterium
CATGGGTGAATATGCGAACCGTCGCCCGGTTCGTCTGCTTCTGTCCCTGATCGCCGTGCTCGTCGTCGCGCTCAATCTCGCGCTAATCGTGCTGACGATCCTCGGGTGAACGCCGCTGTGGGTCGAATAGCGACCGAGGGACGAGGCCGCGTGGGGTTCTGTGGGTCGAGTAGCGACCGAGGGGCGAGGCCGCGTATCGAGACCGGGGTGCCGCGAATGGGTCTCGATACGCTCGCGGGCTCGCTACTCGACCCGCTGGACAGACTCGCTACTCGACTTGCGGGGCTGTTCCGGCGCGGTAGCGTTGATGCCTCATGACTTCAGAATCCGCAGCGCCAGTCCAGATCGATGATTCCCCGAGCGAGCGCATCGCGGCCGCCGTCACCCGTCTCGGGGAACGAGCAGTCATCGACCGCTCGGCCTCTCTTCTGCTGGGGGGAAACGAGGGGGAGGAGTTCTTGCTCATCGTCGGCGGACGGCATGCTCAGGGTGTTCTGGATGGCGCACCGCCACTGTATTGGCCGGAGGTGTGGGGCGCGCGTGCCCTCACCTTTGTCTGGGACGATTCCGCGGCGCCGGCGGTGCACCGGGGTCTACGTGACCAGGCTTGGCGGGTACGTGAAATGTGCGCCAGGGTCGTTTTCGTTCGAGCGCTGCCGGAGCAGGAGGCGCTCCTCGAGCTCCTGTCCGACGAGGTCGCGCGGGTGCGCGGCGCTGCGGCACGAGCACTCGGCGAGGTCGGCGACTCAGGTCACCTCGAGGCGCTGAGGGCGCTGCTGACCGACGAGGAGAAGGAAGTGCGGCGTTCCGCCCACGACGCGATGGTTCGCCTCGAGGAGCGGACCGCCGGCCCCTCAACCCCTCACTCGTAGCGCAGCGACTCGATTGGGTCTTGCTTCGCGGCCTTCGCGGCCGGCAGAGTTCCGGCCAGGAACGCGATGCCCATGACCACGAGGATGATAGTGGCGATGGATGCGGGGCTGAACGCGATAAGTGTGAGCCCGGGTAGTCCCGAAAACACAGAACTTGCAAGGGCTGCGCTGATTCCGCTTCCGACCAGGATGGCGATTCCGGCACCGATTGCGCTCCCGAGGAAGCCGATGAACACGGCCTCGAAGCTGAACAGGCCGAACACCCGACCGCTGCCCATCCCCATCGCCTTCATGAGGCCGATCTCTCGCGTCCGCTCCTGCACCGACATGAGTAACGTATTCACAATGCCGAAGCTCGCGGCGAGAAGGGCGATGACGGCGAACGAGTTCAGCACGAGAACAATCGCGTCAATGACAGTCTTGAACGTTCCGATCTGATCGGCGACGGTTTTGGCGTCGTAACCGGCCGTCGCGAGGCGTGCCTTGAGCTGGTTCACCGCGGCAGGGGTCGCCGACTTGTCGAAGCGCACTGAGGCCTGTGAATACCGATCCTTGGTGCTGCTGCTCAGGCCGATGCTCTGGGCGTTATACAGTTCCTGCGCCAGCGCCTCGTTTGCTGTGCCGGAGCCGCCCGTGCCGCCCAGACTGATCTCGGCGATGCCGACGACCGTCGCGCCAAGGGTGTGCTCGGCGCGCGTGGAGTCCGTGATGCCGATGTTGACCGTCGACCCGATCGCGCTACGGTCACTCGAGTAGCCGAGTGCTTTCACGTAGGAGACCGGAAGCACGATCTGCGGTGCGGACGAGGTGGCGCTGGGTTGAGCGCCGGCCGCGAGCTGCAGCTTGAGGCCGGGCACCGCGCCGCTGGCGCTCAGCGCGTACTTGGTGCCGTTTCCGGCTTCGACGTAGTCGGGCGAGATTGAGAGGGTCGGTTGCACCGAGAGGACGCCCGGGACCGCGGCGATGGCGCTGATGTCGGCGGGAGTCATCCCCGCGACTGTTTGTCCGGGCCTTCCCGGGCTGGTGCTTGCCATCTGGTTGGGGTCGTACTTGCGCGGGCCGGTCGACTGGTCCTGTTGAGTCTTGGTCACGGTCAGCACATCCTGCGCGCCGATGGCGGCCACCGTCGTCGTGATGTAGTTGTTGATTCCGGTACCGAGACCGTTGGTAATCGTGAGCGTGAACGCGCCGATGAAGATGGCGATCACGGTGAGGGTGGTGCGCAGCTTGCTGCGGAAACTGTTGCCAATTGCGGTGCTGATCACGTCGATGGTTCTCATGCTGCGCGCGACTCCGTTTCAACAACGAGGCCGTCGCGAATGTAGATTCTACGATCGCAGCGGGCGGCGAGGTCTTCGTCGTGCGTGACGACGATGAGTGTGATGCCCTGCTCGCGATTGAGGGAGAACAGGATGTCTTCCACGACCGCGCCGGTCGCGCTGTCGAGGTTTCCGGTTGGTTCGTCGGCGAAGATGATTCGCGGATTGTTGACCAGTGCGCGAGCAATCACCGCTCGTTGTTTCTGCCCTCCAGAGAGAGCGCTTGCCCTGTTGCCGGCCTTGTCTCGCAATTCCAACTCTGCAAGGGCGGCAAGTCCCCGCCGCTTGCGCTCGCGGGATCGCACCCTGGAGATCTTGAGGGGGAGGATCACGTTGTCGAGCACGGAGGCGCCGCCGGTCAGAAAGAACTGCTGAAAGACGAATCCGAAGGTCTTGTTGCGCGTCGAGTTGAGGGAACGACCGCGTAGCAATAGCGCGTCGGATCCGTTCAGCTCGATCGCCCCGTCGGTCGGTCGGTCGAGAAGGGCGAGGAGGTGCATGAGAGTGGACTTGCCGGAGCCGCTTTTACCGACAATGGCGAGCGACTCGCCCTCGAAGATTTCAAGCGAGACGCCCTTGAGCGCGTCGAATCGACTCTGCCCTCGGCCGTAGGATTTTTTCACGTCGCGTGCGGCGAGAATGGGGGTGGGCATGCTGAGGCGCTCCTTGATCGAGGGGGACCAGTCCAGCATCCTCCGGAGTTCCTGAGTGTGCGCCATCCGCCTGAAGCAGGAGCCGTACTCCCGGCGATGTAACTGTGCTGGGATTCAGTCGAGTTTCTGGTCGAAGACCTTCGGATCAAGCGCGACCTCGGTGGCGGTTGGCACGCCGCTGGACTCACGATTCGCCCGCCGCGCCTTCACCGTAGATCGCACGTAGTGGTAGATCGTCGGGATGAGTGTGACAACAACGGCGGCAAGCAGAATCACATCGATGTAGTTGGTCACAAAGTGGGCAACCGGGGGGATATACCCGAGCAGGTAACCGCCGATGGTGAGCCCGGCCGCCCAGATGACAGCACCGATCATGTTGTAGAGCGAGTATTTTCTGTAGTTCATGTGCCCGACGCCGGCAGCGATAGGCGCGAAGGTGCGGACTATCGGAACGAAACGCGCGAGGATCACCGCGAAGCCGCCGAACCGCTCAAAGAACGCGTTTGTTCGTTTGACATTGGCGACGCTGAACAGACCGGTCTCCTTGCGCTCGAAGATGCGCGGTCCCGCCTTTCGTCCGATCAAGTAGCCGGCCTCGCCGCCCAGGAAGGCCGCGAAGCCGATCGCGAGGGCAACCCACCAGATGTCGACATGGATGAGACGGCTCGGTCCAAAGCTCAACAGGCCGGTGATGACGAGTAGGGTGTCGCCCGGCAGCAGGAACCCGACGAGCAGACCGGTCTCGGCGAAAATGATGAGGCACACCCCGAGGATCGCCCACGGCCCGAAGCCCTCGATGAGGTGGTGCGGATCGAGCCAGGGGATGAGCGCGAGGTGGGTCATGGGTCTGGGCTCCAGTCGTCAATAGTGACAGGCTAGTCAGCAAACGACATCGCCGAAATAGGGAGGACTGCGGAATTAGGAAGTCCAACGTTCGTGCGGAAGAAGGGACTTGAACCCTCACGCCTTGCGGCACAGGTACCTAAAACCTGCGTGTATACCAATTTCACCACTCCCGCGAG
>JAUZFY010000150.1 GCA_030840185.1 Microbacteriaceae bacterium
ATCACCAAGATGAAGGCGCACATCCGCGTCGTCAAGGGGATCTCGCAAGCGCCGGAGGGCCGCGGGGTGTTCCCCGGCATGACGGTGCTCGAGAACCTGGACATGGGGACCTTCGGGCTGAAGGACCGCAGCGGAGTGAAGGCCGGTTTCGACCGGGTGTTTTCGCTCTTTCCGCGCCTCGCCGAACGCAAGAGCCAGGTGGGCGGCACGATGTCGGGAGGCGAGCAGCAGATGCTCGCGATCGGTCGCGCCCTCATGGCGCAGCCGAGACTCCTGCTTCTCGACGAACCATCGATGGGCCTCGCGCCGCAGTTCATCCGCCAGATTTTCTCGATCATCACGGAGATCAACCAACAGGGAACGACGATTCTGCTGGTGGAGCAGAACGCCAACCAGGCGCTCGCGCGGGCCAATCGCGGTTTCGTGCTCGAGACCGGCTCAATCACGCACAGCGGCACGGGCAAGGAACTGCTCGCGAATCCGGCCATCAAAGAGGCCTATCTCGGCGTCGGCTGAGCACCAGAAGTACAGCTGATCGAGTAGGTCGCTCAGCGACCGTATCGAGTGCCGCTGATCGAGTAGGTCGCTCAGCGACCGTATCGAGATCCCGGATCGGTCTCGATACGGCCTCGGGCGGCCTACTCGACCTGCAGAGCGCTGACTCCGCGGAACGGCCATGGTCTTGCTTGTGGTTCGTGTTGCTTGTGTTCGGTCTGCCCCACGACTAGCGTCAGACTGACACCGGGCAACGAAGCCCGGGCCAGCCAGTGGTTACCAACTACGGCTGTGAGTGATCGCCCCGTCGACGGCTTACCAGCCTGAGGCAGGCAGATCGGGAGCAACGTTGCCTACGACCATCTCTGACCTTGCACAGCATCCACAAGCACACGAGACAACAGCAGTTGACCGCGCAGCTGTCGACACGGCAACCGACTTGCTTCAGCTCGTGACTCCGCAGGGCGTCCGCGTACGCGACGACACGTTCGACCCGTTGATAGCGGATGTCTCGCCCGAGCAGCTGCTGCAGCTGCACGAAGACCTCGTGGTGGTGCGCCGCATCGACACCGAAGCCACGGCGCTCCAGCGCCAGGGCGAACTCGGACTCTGGCCGCCGCTCCTCGGCCAGGAGGCCGCTCAGGTCGGCTCGGCCAGACAGTTGCGGTCCGACGACTTCGTCTTTTCCAGCTACCGGGAGAACGCGGTGGCCTACTGCCGCGGGGTGCAGCTCGAGGATCTCGTGAGGGTGTGGCGGGGAACGGCCTCGAGCGGTTGGAACCCCTTCGACGTCGGGATGGCCACCCCGGCGGTCATTATCGGGGCGCAGACTCTTCATGCCACCGGCTACGCCCTCGGATGCAAGAAGGACGGCGTCGACTCGGTCGCTGTCGCATACTTCGGTGACGGCGCCACGAGCCAGGGTGACGTCAACGAGGCAATGGTCTTCGCCGCGAGTTTTCAGGTGCCGGTGATCTTCTTCTGTCAGAACAACCAGTGGGCGATTTCCGAGCCGGTCGGGTTGCAGGCTCGCCGCCCGATCGCCGACCGGGCGCCCGGATTTGGAATCCCGAGCATCCGGGTCGACGGCAACGACTTGCTCGCGGTCATGGCGGCGACGCGTTCGGCAATCGAGCGCGCGCGCACGGGTGGCGGCCCGACCTTCATCGAGGCCGTGACCTATCGGATGGGACCGCACACGACATCCGACGACCCGAGCCGCTACACCGATCCTGCCGTCCAGGCCGAATGGGCGGCCAAGGACCCGATTCTGCGATTCGAGGCGTACCTCGAGGGCCTCGAGCTGCTCACCGAGGAACGCCGGGCCGCGGTCGCGGCGACCGCGGATGATGTTGCCCGCCGCTTCCGGGCCGGATGTCTCGGGCTCGAGAACCCCGAACCGCTGAGCGTGTTCGACCACGTGTACGCCACCCCGAACTCCTGGCTTGACCGCCAGAAGAGCCAGTACGCGTCCTACCTGGAAATGTACGGCGAATGAGCGAGAAGCTCACCCTCGCGAAGGCCATCGGATCCGGCCTGCGACGGGCCCTCGAGGACGATCCGAGCGTCGTACTGCTCGGCGAGGACATCGGCAAGCTTGGCGGTGTCTTTCGTGTCACCGACGGCCTGCAGCAGAGGTTCGGGGCCGATCGGGTGATGGACACCCCGCTCGCCGAGGCTGGCATACTCGGCACCGCCGTCGGGCTCGCGTTCCGCGGTTACCGTCCGGTCTGCGAGATCCAGTTCGACGGCTTTATCTACCCGGCTTTCGATCAGATCGTCGCCCAGGTGGCGAAGCTGCACTACCGAACCGGAGGGGCGGTGCGGATGCCGATCACGATCCGTGTCCCGTACGGCGGAGGAATCGGCGCCGTCGAACATCACTCCGAGTCGCCCGAGGCCTACTTCACCCACACCTCGGGATTGCGAGTCGTGACGTGCTCGACCCCGCAGGACGCGCACTCGATGATTCGCGAGGCCATCGCCTGCGACGACCCCGTGCTGTTCTTCGAACCCAAGCGTCGCTATTGGACCGCGGGGGAAGTCGACGAGGAATTCGTCGGGCTACCGATGGGGCAGGCAAGGGTCGTCATCGAGGGCTCGGACGTGACTCTCGTCGCGTACGGACCGTTGGTTGCGACCGCGCTCGATGTAGCCGCGGCCGCCGCGGAGGACGGCGTGTCGATCGAGGTGATCGACCTTCGCTCGCTGTCCCCGGTCGACTTCGGAACGGTCGAGGAATCGGTGAGGAAGACCGGCCGGCTCGTCGTCGCGCACGAGGCCCAGCAGTTCGGCGGCCTCGGTGCGGAAATTGCCGCAACCGTGACCGAGCGCTGCTTCGTCTACCTCGAGGCCGCTCCGGCGCGCGTTACCGGGTTCGATGTGCCGTACCCGCCGGCCAAGCTCGAGGAGCACTTCCTGCCCGATCTTGACCGCATTCTCGACGCCGTCGACCGAGTGATGGGCCGCGAGAATTCGCTGACCGGCTGGAGGGCGTGACCATGAGCACTCGCGACTTCACCCTGCCGGATCTCGGCGAGGGACTTACCGAGTCCGAACTCATCGAGTGGCACGTCGCTGTCGGCGACCTCGTCACACTCAATCAGCCGATCGCCGAGGTGGAGACGGCGAAGGCGATCGTTCAGTTGCCGTCCCCGTTCGCCGGAAGGGTCACCCGGTTGCATGCGGAGCCCGGCACGACGGTCGCGGTCGGGGCACCGCTCATGACCTTCGAGGTGGAATCGGATGTCCCCGCCGTTCGTGCCGAAGCGGAGCCGGTTGTCGCGGCGGTGGAACGGAACTCGGTGCTCGTCGGCTATGGGCCGCCGATCGAGACCGGGGATCGCCCGCGGCG
>JAUZFY010000189.1 GCA_030840185.1 Microbacteriaceae bacterium
GGTGTCGTGTCTGTGTCGTGCCGTCGAGGGGTCAACTTCGGCTCCTGGGCGCGCCTGGGAGGAGCGCTTCCTGCCCCCTCAATGCGGGGGATGGCGCCCGAAACCGGGTCACCGACGAGACGGGGGCTCAGGCGCCAGGCACGAGACGGGGGCCTGGGCGCCTCCGGAGTCAGACCTCCCCGGTAGGCTAACTACGTGAGTGACGTAGAAATCGGCCGCGCCAAGCGCGCTCGCCGGGTGTATGCCTTTGACGACATCGCCATAGTGCCGAGTCGGCGCACTCGCGACCCGCAGGATGTTTCGGTCAACTGGGGCATCGACGCCTACCAGTTCTCCATTCCGTTCCTCGCTGCGCCAATGGACTCGGTGGTGTCTCCCGCTACCGCGATCCTCATGGGGCAGCTCGGCGGCCTCGGCGTGCTCGACCTCGAGGGGCTCTGGACGCGGTACGACGACCCGGCGCCGCTGCTCGAGGAGATTCGCTCGCTACCGGCGTTTCAAGCGACCGCTCGCATGCAGGCGATCTACGCCGAGCCGATCAAGCCGGAACTCGTGATCTCGCGGCTGGCAGAGATCCGCGCCGCTGGCGTGACCGTCGCCGCGGCTCTCTCCCCGCAGCGAACCCAGGAGCTCCACAAGACAGTAGTCGAGGCCGGCGTCGACCTCTTCGTGATCCGCGGCACGACGGTGAGCGCGGAACACGTGTCGAAGAATCAGGAACCGCTTAACCTGAAGAAATTCATTTACGAGCTCGACGTCCCTGTGATCGTCGGCGGCGCGGCCGGGTACACCCCGGCCCTTCACCTCATGCGAACCGGTGCGGCCGGAGTGCTCGTCGGCTTCGGTGGCGGTGCCGCCTCAACGACGAGGGCGAGCCTCGGCATCCACGCTCCCATGGCGACGGCAGTTGCGGATGTTGCGGGGGCGCGCCGCGACTACATGGATGAGTCCGGCGGCCGCTACGTGCACGTAATCGCCGACGGGGGGCTCGGCACCTCCGGGGACATCGCCAAGGCCTTCTCGGTCGGCGCGGATGCCGTGATGCTCGGCTCGACTCTCGCGCGCGCGACGGAGGCACCCGGCGGCGGCTGGCACTGGGGCACCGAGGCGCACCACGGCGAGTTTCCCCGCGGCAACCGGGTGCACGTCGGCCAGGTCGCCCCGCTCAAAGAGATCCTGTACGGGCCTTCCGCTGTCGCGGACGGAACCGTCAACCTCGTCGGCGCCCTTCGCCGATCGATGGCCACGACCGGGTACTCCGACCTCAAAGAATTTCAACGGGTCGAGGTAGTGGTGGCGCCGTACCACAAGTAACGTAGCGAACCAACGGAGGCAGAGATGGCAATGCTAAAGACGGTAACCCGCTCATCGAAACTGGGACCGGAGGAGCGCGCTGCTGCGATAACCGCGCTCAAAGAGAAAGAACTTGACATCCTCGTCGTGGGGGGAGGGATTGTCGGCACCGGCAGCGCCCTCGACGCCGTAACCCGCGGGCTCAGCACCGGAATGGTGGAGGCCCGAGACTGGGCGAGCGGAACATCGAGCCGCTCGTCGAAGCTCGTTCACGGCGGCATTCGGTATCTCGAACAGCTCGACTTCCGGCTCGTGCGCGAGGCGCTCAAGGAGCGCGGCCTCCTGCTGCAGCGCATCGCTCCGCACCTTGTGAAGCCCGTGCGCTTCCTCTACCCGCTCAACAAGCGGTTCTTCGAGCGCCTCTACATCGGCGCCGGAATGCTGCTCTATGACGTACTGAGCTACACCGGCGGACGCCCACCCGGGGTTCCGCACCACCGGCACCTCACCAAGTCGCAAGTGATGCGCCTAGCCCCGAGCCTCGCGAATGACGCAATGATCGGCGGAATCACCTACTACGACGCCCAGGTAGACGACGCCCGTTACGTCGCCTCGCTCGCGCGCACCGCGTCGTTCTATGGCGCGCACGTCGCGAGCCGGGTGCGGGTCGAGGGTTTCCTTAAGGTCGGTGAGCGAGTGGTCGGGGTGACCGCGCACGACCTCGAGACCGGGGAGCGGTTCGAGATCCACGCCAAGCAGGTCGTCAATGCGACCGGCGTGTGGACCGATGACACCCAGTCGATGGTGGGCGAACGCGGCCAGTTCAAGGTGCGGGCGTCGAAGGGCGTACACCTCGTCGTGCCGCGCGACCGCTTCCAGTCCTCGGTCGGGCTCATCCTGCGCACCGAGAAGAGTGTGCTCTTCGTCATCCCGTGGGGACGCCACTGGCTTGTCGGCACGACCGACACCGACTGGCATCTCGACAAGGCGCATCCCGCCGCGACCGCGGCCGACATCGACTACATCCTGGAGCATGTGAACAAGGTGCTCGCCGTCCCGCTCACCCGCGAGGACGTCGAGGGCGTGTACGCCGGCCTTCGGCCGCTGCTCGCCGGCGAATCGGAACAGACGTCGAAGCTGTCCCGCGAACACCTCGTGGCGCACAGCGTTCCCGGGCTCGTAGTGATTGCCGGTGGCAAGTGGACCACCTACCGGATCATGGCGAAGGACGCGATCGACGCGGCTGCCTCGGCTCTGGACGCGAATGTGCCGAAGAGCGCCACGCACGACATTGCGTTGCTCGGCGCGGAGGGCTATCTGGCCGCGTGGAACAAGCGAGCGAAGATTGCGCGCGCGTTCGGGCTGCACAAGGTGCGGATCGAGCACCTGCTCAATCGTTACGGGGTACTCACCGACGAGATCCTGACCCTGCTCCGTGAGGACCCGACGTTGAACACGCCGCTGCCAGGCGCCGACGACTACCTCGAGGCCGAGGTGGTCTATGCCGCGACGCACGAGGGCGCACTGCACCTCGAGGACGTGCTGGCCCGCCGCACCCGGATCTCGATCGAGGCGTGGGATCGCGGGGTGTCTGCCGCTCCGGTGGCGGCCAAGCTAATGGGCGACGTGCTCGGCTGGGACTCCGAGCGGGTGGACCGCGAGGTGAGCAACTACCTCAAGCGGGTGCAGGCCGAGCGAGACAGCCAGCTTCAGCCCGATGACGAGTCGGCAGACCGGGTGCGGCTCGAGGCCCCGGACATCGTCGCGGTCAAATAGGAGCGGCCGTTGTGTGGTCTCCCCGGCCCCGCCTTGCAGGCGCCCCGGCCCGCATTCGGCTCGGAGCGGCCCGGTAGACTGGGAGATCGCGTAAGTTCTCGAAGGGTTGTGCAATGGTCGACGTTCGACGCGTCAAGCTTCCCGGTGTTGGCGTTCTTCACACCTTTGTCACCGCGGACGGCGGCAAGGCAGGAGTCATCACCCACCGCTCCGGTTACAGCGACCTGATCACGTTCGCCGACGAGGAAGACGGCTCCGACTCGAACAAGGTTTCGCTTCGCCTGAGCGAAGACGAGGCGCACACCCTGGCCGAACTGCTCGGCGGAACCCGAATCACTGAGGGACTCGACAAGCTCGACCAGATCCCCGGCCTCAGCATCGACTGGTTCACCGTGGACTACGACGACCACATCGCCGGAAAGCAGCTCGGCGACCTCGCCTCACGCGGGGTGGTCGGACTGACCGTAGTCGCCGTCGTTCGAGGGGACTCGGCCAGCCCGGCCCCGGCAGACGACTTCAAGGTGTTCCCCGGGGACACGCTCGTCGTCGCCGGCTCCCCCGAAAAGGTGGCCAAGGCGTTCAACTTCTACCGCACGGGTGAACTGAGCCACAGCGTGCCGGCCGGCTCTCCGCCGCAGGGGTAGCGGATGCACCTGGGTGATGAACTCCTCGTCCTCGGCGTTCTGTTTCTTATCGCCTACGTTCTCGGACGGCTCGGCAAGCTCATCGGACTTCCGGCGATCCCGGTCTACATGCTTGTCGGGCTCCTCGCCAGTCCGCACTTCGCCCTCTTCCCGCTGAGCTTCAAGTCCGCTGACGTTCACCTCGTCGCGATCTTCGGCCTGATCCTCCTCCTGTTCAGTCTTGGCCTCGAATTCGATCAGGACGAGTTTTACGGCAGTTTTCGAGCGCTACTGCTCTCGGGCGGGAGCCGAATCGCCATCAACATGGTCGTCGGATTCGTCTTCGGGCTGTGGGTCGGTTGGGGAACGCGGGAGGCCCTGATCATCGCCGGGATGACCGCGACATCGTCCAGCGCCATCGTGACGAAACTCCTCATCGAGTTCCGTCGCCTGGCGAACCGTGAGACTCCGGCCGTGCTGGGCATCATGGTGCTCGAGGATGTTTTCATCGCGATCTACCTCGCGATCGTCTCGGTCGTGCTTGGCGGGCAAACCAGTCCGTGGTCGATCGCGTTGCAGCTGGTCATCGCGTTCATCTTTCTCGTGGCGATGTTCGCCCTCGCGCGCTGGGGAGGCCGGTTCGTGTCGCGCGTCGTTCGAACCAGGGACGACGAACTGTTCACCATCCTCTTCTTCGGGCTCGCCGTTGCATTCGGTGGCATCGGGGAGCTGCTCGGCGTGTCCGACGCCATCGGCGCGTTCCTCATCGGGCTGGTGCTCGGCGCGACGCGGTACCGGGGCAGGATTGAGCAGTTCGCGCTCCCGCTGCGAGACGTCTTCGGCGCGTTCTTCTTCCTTAACTTCGGCCTCGCGCTCGACCCGTCGACCTTCGGCGCGGTGCTCATACCGGTTGCGGTCGCCGTGGTCCTCACCCTCGTCGTCAACACCCTCGGCGGCCAGTTGATCGCGTGGATCAACAAGCTCACCCCGGCGGAGGGACTCAACGCGAGCGCGATGCTGCAGAACCGGGGCGAGTTCGCGCTCATCCTCGCGACCCTCGCGACGGGGGCAGGTCTGGATGCGCGGCTCACCCCGTTTGCCGGCCTCTACGTGCTCGTGATGTCGATCATCGCCCCGGTCCTCGCGGCCAATTCGGAGAAAGCCGGTGCAGCATTGTTCCGGAGCGGGCGCCGGAAGGTCATGGGGCAGCGAAGCGCTCAACGCGAAGCCATGGGCCAAGAGGGCATCGCGCTCGTCGAAGCCGCAACGGCGGACCTCGAGGCCGACCCGCACGGCGACACCGAGGTTGAAGAGCTTCATCCGGAGAGTCGGGGCCGGACTGCGGCCGCGGCGGACCGGCTGATCGAGCAGGCGATGCAACAGTCGGACGAGCAAGGCGAGCGAAAAAGGGACCCGGAATATTGAACATGTGGGCAGTTGCCCGTCGCCCGCGCTGGATTGCCGCGCTCGCCCTGGCCCTCCTGGTCGCGGCGGGATTCGCCGCGCTCAGCCAGTGGCAACTGGCAAGAAGCGTCTCGACCGGCACGGTCGTCGATCAAGGCACCGAGCAGGTCGTCCCGCTTTCTCGGGTCGCGAAGCCGCAATCACCGGTGTCCGAGCGGGCCGCGACGCAGCGGGTCAGCGCGTCCGGCAGATGGGTCTCGAGGGACTACTCGCTCGTGAGCGATCGGCTCAATAACGGGACCGCCGGGTACTGGGTGGTCGGTCACTTTGCGGCCCGGACCCAGTCCGGCGCAACGGCCGGTCTCGTCGTCGCGGTCGGCTGGTCACCGAATCGTGCCGGTGCCGCCGCCGCCGCTTCGGACCTCTCCCGCAAGTCCGACACCGGCAGCGTGTCCCTCACCGGTCGGTACCTGCCGCCGGAAGCGGCGGAGGATAGCGACTTCGAGCATGGCAAGATTTCGACGGTTTCCCCCGCGGCGCTCCTCAACACCTGGACGGTGCGGGACCCTGCCGGAATCTACGGCGGATACCTCGTGTCCGCCGAGAAGACGGCGGGACTCACGCTGATCGATGCGCCAAAACCGATTAACGGTGTCGAAGTAAATCTGCTCAACGTGTTTTACGCGATCGAGTGGGTCGTCTTCGCCGGATTCGCGATCTTCCTCTGGTACCGCCTGGTGCGGGACGCCTGGGAGCGCGAGCAAGAAGAGGCTGCGGAAGCGGCGGAAGCCCAGACCGAACTGATGGCACAAACAGCGGAAGTACACTAAACGAATGGCTCTTCGACCCAAGCTTAAGGACGTTCCAACGATTCGTGGAGCTCTGAAGTTCTACCGGGTATTCGCCTATGTGACCGGAACACTCCTGCTGCTGCTCGTGCTGGAGATGATCCTTAAGTACACGCCGATTCACCGAGAGATCGAACTCGGCGGCAGCAACGGGTTCCTGGCCTTGGTTCCCGATGGGGCGGCGCGCGCGGTAAACCTCTCGACGGGCATCCTCATCGCCCACGGATGGCTCTACGTCGTCTACCTATTCGCCGACTTCCGCCTGTGGAGCTACATGCGCTGGCCGTTCAGCCGCTTCATTCAGATCGCTCTCGGCGGCGTCGTGCCATTCCTCTCCTTCATCGTCGAGCACTTCATCACCATTCGCACCAACCGCGAACTCGCCGAACTGGAGCAATCCGCGTCGGCGACCATCCCCTCGGAGGTTCCACATCACTAATTCGGCCGAACGGGAGACCGAGCATCGTCCCGTCCTGGTAATTGACTTCGGCGCGCAATACGCGCAACTCATCGCCCGCCGGGTGCGGGAGGCGAACGTCTACTCCGAGATCGTTCCACACACCATCAGCGCGGAGGAGGTTGCGGCTCGCAACCCCGCAGGCATTGTGCTGAGTGGCGGACCATCGAGCGTGTATGAGCCCGGCTCGCCGACCCTCGACCCGGGCATCCTGCAGCTTGGCGTGCCGGTGCTCGGCATTTGCTACGGCTTTCAGGTGATGGCGCAGCAGCTCGGCGGCGAGGTGGCCAACACCGGATTGCGCGAGTACGGATCCACGGAGGTGACCCTCGTGCCCGGAACGAGCACCCTGCTTGGCGACCAGCCGGCCGAGCAGACCGCCTGGATGAGTCACGGGGACTCCGTCTCCAAGGCCCCGGACGGTTTCACCGTTCTCGCCTCGAGCGCCTCGACTCCGGTCGCCGCGTTCGCAAGCGACGAGCGCCGGATGTACGGAGTGCAGTGGCACCCGGAGGTCAAGCACTCCGAGTTTGGCCAGCACGTGCTCGAGAACTTCCTGCACGACGCCGCGGGGATCCCGGCGGACTGGAACAGCGGCAGCGTGATCGCCGAGCAGGTCGAACGGATCCGCGCCCAGGTTGGCTCCGGGCGTGTCATCTGCGGCCTGTCCGGTGGCGTCGACTCCGCGGTTGCCGCCGCCCTCGTGCACAAGGCGGTCGGCGACCAGCTCGTCTGCATCTTCGTCGACCACGGCCTGTTGCGGCAGGACGAGCGCCGGCAGGTCGAGGAGGACTATGTCGCCTCCACCGGGGTGCGGCTCGTCACGGTCGACGCGGTCGATCAGTTCCTCGACGCCCTCACCGGCGTCACAGACCCCGAGACGAAGCGCAAGATCATCGGCCGGGAGTTCATCCGCTCGTTCGAGAACGCCGCGGAAGCTCTCGTGCTCGAGGCGAAGGGCGACGGCGCGTCGATCGATTTCCTCGTGCAGGGCACCCTGTATCCGGATGTCGTGGAGTCTGGCGGCGGAACCGGAACCGCGAACATCAAGAGCCACCACAACGTGGGGGGCCTGCCGGAGGACCTGCAATTCGCTCTGGTCGAGCCGCTTCGCACCCTGTTCAAGGATGAGGTGCGCGCGATCGGCCGGGAACTCGGGCTTCCGGAGGTGATCGTCGGGCGTCAACCGTTCCCCGGACCGGGCCTCGGCATTCGCATCGTCGGTGAAGTCACCCGAGATCGACTCGAACTGTTGCGCACCGCCGACGCCATAGTTCGGGAAGAGCTGACCGCGGCGGGCCTCGATCAGGAGATCTGGCAGTGCCCCGTCGTGCTTCTGGCGGACGTCCGCTCCGTCGGGGTGCAGGGCGACGGTCGCACCTATGGTCACCCCATCGTGCTGCGCCCGGTGTCTTCGGAAGACGCGATGACGGCCGACTGGACCCGACTCCCGTACGACCTGCTCGCCCGAATCTCCAACCGGATCACGA
>JAUZFY010000214.1 GCA_030840185.1 Microbacteriaceae bacterium
GTCGGGATGACTGGGCGGTACATGTGGCGCTTTGGGAGGACGGCGACCTGGTTGCAGGCGCGGTAGCCCTTCCCGGAATCGGCGCAGCGCTTTCGTCTGCCGATCCCGCCCGTCCCGTTACCCGCCCCAGCCGTATTCGACTCGCGGTCTCGCGCAGCAGACCACCGAAGATCGTCGACTATTTGGCGGAACACCTCGACCTGGATCTTGTGCCGATGGGATCTGCCGGTTTCAAGACGACGGCGGTGGTCAGGGGGGACGCTGACGCGTACATTCATGCGGGCGGGCAGTTCGAGTGGGACTCCGCGGCTCCCGTCGCGGTGGCGAGACAGGCCGGCCTGTTCGCGAGTCGGATCGACGGTTCGCCGCTGAAATACAACCAAATCGACCCCTACCTTCCCGACCTCCTGGTGTGTGCTCCGGCCAACGCCGAGCACCTCCTCGCCGCGATGAATAGCTACACGAAGGATGCCCGTGACTGAGTTCCACGATGCCCCGCGCTACGGGCTGAGCCAACTTGACTACCTCGAATCTGAGGCCATTTTTATCATTCGGGAGGTCGCGGCCGAGAACGAGCACCCGGCCATGCTCTTCTCGGGTGGCAAAGACTCGATCGTCATGCTGCACCTCGCCGTCAAAGCATTCGCACCGGGCCCAGTGCCGTTTCCCGTCGTGCATATCGACACCGGCCATAATTTCGCCGAAGTGCTGGAGTTCAGGGACCGACGGGTGGCCGAGCTCGGGATCCGGCTCGTGGTCGGGTCAGTGCAGGAGGCCATCGATTCCGGTCGGATCCGTGAGGGGGTAGGGGGCTCACGCAACCGCATCCAGACTCCGGTCCTGCTGCACACCGCGGAGGTTAACGGGTTCACGGCCCTGATGGGAGGGGCGAGGCGCGACGAGGAAAAGTCCCGGGCGAAGGAACGCGTCTTCTCGTTCCGCGACGAGTTCGGCCAATGGGATCCCAAGGACCAACGGCCGGAACTTTGGTCGCTCTTCAACGCGAGAATCAACCAGGGCGAGAGCATGCGGGTGTTCCCGATCTCGAACTGGACCGAGCTCGACGTCTGGCAGTACATCGCGCGCGAGAAGATCGAGGTGCCCTCCATCTACTACGCCCACGTTCGGAACGTGTTCCTGCGCAATTCCATGCTCTTCGCGGTGGATCGGCACCTTCAGCCGCGGTCCGACGAACCGGTGTTCACCGCGAAGGTGCGGTACCGCACGGTCGGCGATGCGACGCTCACCGCTGCGGTCGAATCCGAGGCTGACACGCCGGAGAAGGTTGTCATGGAGGTCGCCGGGTCGCGTGTCACCGAGCGTGGCGCGACCCGTGGAGACGACCGAGTGAGCGAGGCCGCAATGGAAGATCGAAAGAAGGAAGGGTACTTCTGATGGACATCTTGCGGTTCGCGACCGCTGGCTCAGTGGACGATGGCAAAAGCACCCTCATCGGGCGACTGCTCTTCGATTCGAAGGCTGTGTTCACCGATCAGCTCGAATCGGTCGAACGCACCAGCCAGTTGCGCGGCGACTTGTATACCGACCTCGCGTTATTGACCGATGGGCTGCGAGCCGAGCGAGAGCAGGGCATCACCATCGACGTGGCCTATCGGTACTTCGCCACCCCTCGACGCAAGTTCATCATCGCCGACACCCCCGGTCACATCCAATACACGCGCAACATGGTCACCGGGGCGTCCACCGCGGACCTTGCCGTCGTGCTTGTCGACGCTCGTAAGGGTCTGGTGGAGCAGAGCCGGCGACACGCGACCATCGTGTCCCTTCTTCGGGTCCCGCACATCGTTCTCGCAATCAACAAGATGGATCTGGTCGACTGGTCCGAGGAAGTCTTCGAGTCCATTCGCACCGAGTTCCTCGAATTCGCGACCCGGCTGGACTTCACCGATGTCACGGTTATCCCGCTCTCAGCGTTGGCCGGCGACAACGTGGTTCGTCGGTCAAGCAACATGCCGTGGTACGAGGGGGCGTCGCTGCTCCATCATCTCGAGAACGTCTATATCGCGAGCGACCGGAACCTGACCGACGTGCGCTTCCCGGTGCAGTACGTGATCAGGCCGCAGAACGGCCGGGGCGACTATCGAGCGTTTGCGGGGCAGGTGGTCGGAGGAGTTCTCAAGCCCGGAGATGAAGTGGTAGTGCTGCCAAGTGGCCTGCCGACCCGCATCCGCGCTATCGATACCGCGGACGGTGAGGTCTTGGAGGCGTATCCGCCGATGTCGGTCACCATCCGACTCGACGACGAGTTGGATGTGTCGAGGGGAGACATGATCTGCCGCCAGCACAACCAGCCGACCGTCACGCAAGACATCGATGCGATGGTCTGCTGGATGGATGAAAGCGAGCTGAGGGCGGGCCAGAAGTACGCAATCAAGCACACAACGAGAACGGTGCGTGCGCTCATCAATGAGGTTCAGTACGAACTCGACATCAATTCCCTTCACCGCTCCCAGAGCGCGGATTCACTTGGCCTCAACGCGATCGGTCGAGTTCGAATGAGGACGACTCAACCCCTCCTGGTCGATGCTTACCGACGCAACCGGAACACCGGGGGCTTCATCATCATCGACGAGGTGACCAACCGCACAGTGGGCGCCGGAGTCATCACCGATAACTAAGAAAATTCCGTACGCGAAAGAGGTTAGTACTGTGACCAGCAACGTGGCACCCGCAGGACAGGCGTTCCGACCAGCCAAGAGCCTGGTCAAGGCGGCGGGAAGTAACCTGTTTCGCGTGCTCGGTGCGGCCACGGCGAGTTCTCGACCGTTACCCGATTTTCTGCTGATCGGTACCAAGCGCGGCGGAACGACATCGCTCTACTACGACATTCTGAAGATGCCACAGGTCGGGACCCTGTTCCCCTCGGCCAAGCACCTTCCGAAGGCGAATGAGACAAAAGGTGTTCACTACTTCGATTCGAACTACTGGAGAGGCGAACGCTGGTATCGCTCGCACATGCCGACTAAGGCCGCGCGTTTGCGGGCCGAACGTGCGCTGGGAAAGCCGGTAGTGGTCGGAGAAGCCTCGCCGTACTACCTCTTCCACCCGCTCGCGGCCGAACGAGCGGCGGCTCTGGTTCCGGATACGCGGATCATCGCCTTGCTGCGCGATCCGGTGATGCGCACCTACTCGCACTGGAAGGAACGTCGGCGGAGCAACGCAGAACCGCTGGACTTCATCGAGGCGCTCGAGGCGGAATCATCGCGACTCGACGGCGAGGAAGAGCGGTTGCGCAACGATCCCTCCTATTACAGTTACCCCCACGAGCAGCAGTCTTACGTCGCGCAAAGCCGGTATGTGCGCTCCCTCACGCGGTGGGTCGAACTGTTCGGCCCCGAGAAGGTTCTGGTTCTGGCCAGTGAGGAGTATTACGCCGACCCGGCCGCAACCCTTGCCAAGGTGGCTGCCTTCCTCGGTGTGGATTACGTACCTGTGGCGGAGGCGGAGCACCTCAACGCGGCTGCCGGTGGGGATGTCGACCCGGATACTCGTGCTCGGCTCTCCGCGCTCTTCGCCCAGGACAATGCCGACCTCGAGACCTTGATTGGTCGCCGTCTCCCTTGGGCATGACCACCGGCTTTTCGCGCGCGAGCATCCGCTTCCCGGCCTTCCAACACATTTGGGTTCCGAGCAGTAGCCGCCGGGCCGCCGGTGCCGGGATCTCGATGTACTCGCCGTGCGTGGCACCGGCGATTCTGGCGCAGCGCGCACTGTACGTGGCCGTCCGGCTGCTCGGCCCGAAAATTCTGCCCGGTCGCCGCGAATCGTGGAGCGAGCCGATTGAGGCGGACGCGTGGCAGATATTCGTTGACGAGTGGCGGGACTCCTTCGGCCCCTGGGACAGCGCGGCGCTCTATCGCCGGCCGCAACTCGGGCGCACCGGGTGCACCCTGTTGCTGCTGCGGCGCGGTCGCGGCGTTGGTTTTGTCCGGATCTCGCCAGACTCCGCTCGGGTGGCTCGCGAGTTCCTCGTGATGAAGGGCGTGCATGCCGCGCGTCCCTCGACGTTCGCCATCGCCCGGCCGCTCGGCTGGGGAACGGAGGCCGGATGGTCGTGGCTTGGCACGGAATCTGTGCCCAACTATCCGCTCGGCGCGGTGAGGCGGCAATCGGTGCGGCATGCGGTCGCCGAGGAGATCTCGGCCATCCTCGACGGATTCCTTGACCGCCCCGCGGACGACGTGCCTTCCGACTGGAGGGGCAGTCACGGTGACTTCGCGCCGTGGAATCTTCGCACCGAGCTATCCGGTCGCGTGCGAGTGATCGACTGGGAGGACGCGGCCTTCGCCCCCGCCAACGTCGACCTGCTCTACGGTGACCTGACCTCTCACTTGACCTTCGGCACGCCGCTGCCGCCATTGGCCAGTATGGACTCGGCACGGTGGATAACCGAGGTCGTTCGACAGAGACTCGCGCCCGAGGAGGGTGCCAACTCCATCAATAGCCGCCTTCTCGAGCTCTTGGCGACGGTACCGGTCGCCTAAAACGGGGAGCGGTTACGGCAGGTGCGGTCGCGTCGCGGCAGTCGCCATCGCGCGATCGCGTTTGGCAATCGGCAACGGCGCGGCCAATTGATAGGGAGCCGGCAACATCGCTTCGTGCGGCACTCGTGTGCCGGGTTCCAGGAGGAGCGAGACGGTGAGGAAGATGAGAAAGGTGGCGCTCGAGTCAACGAGCCCGCTCTCGGTAAAGCTACGGATGAGCAGCATCACGAGCAGTGGCAGAGCAATTGGCTTGAGGCTCGATTGCCGCAGGCCCTCAGCTGTCGAGAACACTATCCAGATGCCGAGGAGCGCAGTGCCGATCAGGCCAGCCTGGGCGAGTACCGAAACCCAGCTGCTGTCGAGCACCTGTTCGTCGCGCCAGCGTTGTTGCACGGGCACCGTCTTGGCCGCCAGGCCGACGCCGATCCATTTCGCCCAGGAATCGAATGGCGTGGCAAGAACGGCATCCCAGGCCACCGTTCGCGAACTGAAGGTGGAAAGCTCTTGTACGCTCTGACCGCGCCCGAGGATTCGCGGCACGATGTCGGTGAACGCCAGCAGCAGGTAAGAAAGAGGCAGGGTGGCGATGGTCAACATGGCCGCCGACGTGGTTAGTCGCCGCGTGCAGAGGAACGCCAGCACGACCCCGAGCACGAGCACGATCAGGGTGGTGCGGGACTGCGTGGCAAAGACGATGGCGAACATTGCCGCGAATGCCGCCGAATTCCACAGACGAACCCCGCGGCCGGCGATGTCGGCGGCAAGCCCGATTGCCGGTGCCGCGGCGAGTCCGGCCAGAACGTTCGGTGCCATATCGGGGAGTCCCCCGCCGAGACGCCCCAGTGAGAGTCCCTTCGCCGCGCCCGTGATCGCCGCCGCGGTGGCCACGACGCCGAGTGCGGCAAGAAGCGTGATAAGCACGACTCTCTGCGGAACTGACACGACAATCAGCACGACAGTCGCGGCGATGAGCGCAATACGGACCGAGAGCACAACGGCGGCAACGGGCGACCCATTAGCGAAGGCCCCGAGCAGGGCGATGGCGACGATCAACGACAAGAGGCTCAGCGACCGCATACCGACACGGCCACGCGCCTTGGCAGTGAGGAACAGGGCCATCGCGCTGCCGAATGCCAGCGTTCCGATGGCCGCCTTTGCAAGGACGACGGGATCAACACCCCCGCCGTACAGGACGCCCTGACGCCAGGGGACCACGCTCATGACGAGAATGCACTGGATGGCGAAGACCAGCATCCACAAGCCCCGGGGGCTCAGATTGTGGCGAAGGGTTTTCTCCATGGCTGTCAGTTCACTGACGAGTATCGTCGGTGGCGAGTTTGGTCGCCCGTGGCGAGACCTCAGCGTCCCGGTCGCTGTCGACCTCGTCGCTGTCGAATTCGGCCCTGCGCTCAAGCACCGGCTCGACCTCGGACGTTATCGCGGTAAACGGCCCCGCGCCATCCCGAAGACCTGTGCGGTGCTTCGAAAGCGTCATTTCGGCGTCGATCGG
Source organism: Microbacteriaceae bacterium (assembly GCA_030840185.1). Taxonomy (GTDB): domain Bacteria; phylum Actinomycetota; class Actinomycetes; order Actinomycetales; family Microbacteriaceae; genus Lacisediminihabitans. Next base: position 6,016 of record JAUZFY010000214.1, read on the forward strand.
ATCGTTCAACGGCCACATTGAGCGGCGCGGCACTTCGTTGAAGTCCTCTGGCAGCCACCCCGCCGCAAGATCGCTACGGCGGAATGGTGGCACACCGGTCAGCACGACGCCGAGTGGCCGGATTCCCATGACCCGAAGTCGGACCATCACTTGCGCAAGGTCCGCCGAACGGGTCCAGCCGTAGCGCACCAGCACCACAATGCCGTCGGCATACGGAGCCACGAGTTCGAGCGTTGCCGGCTGCGTGATTGAGGTCGCTTCCATGACGGTGACATCGAAAGAGGAAACCAGGTTGCTGATGACGCCACGGATGCGCTGTTCCGCGTCGTACTCCCGCGGAAGGTGTTTTGGTGAGCCAGCGGGCAGCAGACTGAACCGTTCCCCTTCCACCGGCACTACCGCGTCATCGAGCGACGCCATCCCGTTCAGCACCTCAGCCAGACCGCCGGTGCCGGCGACCTCGAGGTGGGAGCGGATACCGCCAAAGAAGTCTCCCTCGACGAGGCACGTCGACCGACCTGTCCACGCCAGTGCTTCCGCGAGCCCGAGTCTCACTCCGGGCTGGCTCGCCGATCGGCTTGCCGGAACAAGCAGCAGAAATTTGGGTATCACGCCCCCATTGGCTTGCCTGATGGTCAGCTGCGTTTCCCGGAAGATGCGTTCGCGCCGCGCCATCCACCTCCGCCGGGCGGACCGGGGGGTGGAGCGCCACGGGAGTTCCCCGAGCACGGGTAGTCCGGAGATTCGCCGCACGTGGCTTGCCGAACGAATTCCGGTGTCGAGGCGCGCCCACAGAATGGCCACGATTAGCCCTAGGGCGAGGCCGGCGATTGCACCAAGGCCGAGGATGATCGGCAATTGGGGGGCCGAGGGTTGGGTGGGGGCTTGCGCGGGGATCCGCGGTTCGAGGGTGACCGAGTATCGGGTGTCAGCCGCCGAGTTCTCGAGGTTCCTCACCACGGCCGCCACGTTCGCGGCGACGGAATTCGCGATCGCCGCGGCTTGCTGCGGGGTGGGGGCGTCGGCGGAGATCTGTAGAAGCACGGTTGTCGGCGGATTCGCTGCGGTCACCCTGGCGCCGAGCTGCTGCACGGTCGTCTTCAACCCAAGATCCCGAATGGTGTTACTCAGAACCTCCGAACTGTGGGCCAACTCTGGGTAGGACGTGATGCGCGCCAGGCTGAATTGGGACCGCTCGAAGAGCGAGCCAGTTCCGGATTGCACCGAAAGGAAGGACATGGCGGACGCGGTGTACGTTCGCGGAATAGATGTCGCGACGGCGGAGGCGACCCAGACTCCAACGAGCACCCCCAGAATCAGCGCTATCCAGCGATCGCGGAAGATACGGAAGTATCCCTGATTTTCCATCGAGCCTTCTCCTTCGGGTAGAGCGCGACACGTGAATGGAGACAAGAAGTATACCGTTTTGGCCCGGACATCGGTCAGGAGGCGCATTATATGCCCCCATCTGGCACAATATCAGCAGCGCTGATTCCCGACAGCGCCGGCGCGAGGCGTCAAGCTCAGAGCCGATTCGCTTACCCGGAAGATCGTCGATGACTCAATCTGGTGCGCGAACCGGGTCAACGGTGGTTCGCCCCCGGCGAGTTTTCTGGGGAGCCATCGCGGCCTTGCTCGCTCTGCTGGCTTGCGCCGTCGCCGTCCTCGAACTCGTTCAGCGGCCCGGAACCCCTCCGGAACCGCCAGGGGCCGCGCCGCTTGGGTCCGTCTCGTATTCGGCCCCGCGTGATGCGCTCTTTGTCTCGGTGGTCGGGTCGGACAGCGCCCCTGGCACGAAGGCCCGCCCGCTCGCCACCGTACAACGGGCGATCACCATCGCTCGATCCGGTCAAACGATCGTGTTGCGGGCCGGCACCTACCACGAGCGCGTCACCGTGACCAAGGACAAGACGGTCACCATCCAGCCGTACCGCCGCGAGGTCGTATGGTTCGACGGCAGCATCGTCGTTGAGGGTTGGAAACGCGCCGGTGCCCTCTGGAGTGTGGATGGCTGGGCGGCCCGCTTCGACTCGAGTCCAACCTATAAGCGTGGCGCGCCAGATAACACCGAACCGGGTTGGGTGTTCCTCAACCCCGATTATTCCTTCGCCGCGAATCCGGAGCAGGTCTGGATCGACGGCACAAGCCAACGCCAGGTCGCGACGGTCGCGGACGTCACGCCGGGCACCTTCGCGGTTGACGAGGCCGCGAGCAAGATTTACCTCGGATCCGATCCCACCGGTCGTGAGGTGCGCGCAAGCGACAAGGTCAAGGCGCTGAGCGTGCAATCGAAGGACAGCATTCTCCGGGGCGTCGGAGTGCGGCGGTACGCCACCTCTGTACCCGGCTTTGGCACGGTAACTGTCGAGGCGAAGGGGGTGCGCCTTGAAAATATGATCATCGAGGACAACGCCACCACCGGGCTCTTCGTTGCGGCTGCCGACGCAGTCGTGAGCCACGTCACGGTGCGGGACAACGGATTGCTCGGAATGGGAGCGAACTACGCCGACCGATTGCGAGTGACCGGACTCGCGTCGAGCGGGAACAATCTGGAGCACTTCAACAATGCCCCGGTGTCTGGCGGCCTGAAGATCACCCGATCCCGGGGCGTCACTATCGAGCGAAGCCGGTTCGCTGAAAATGCGGGCCCAGGAGTCTGGTTCGACCAATCGGTGTACGACTCAAACGTTGTCGGAAACGACATCCACGGCAACCGGGGGCACGGGCTGATTCTGGAGATCTCGGCCAAATTTGTCGTCGCCGGAAACCGCATTTTCGACAACCGGGACAGCGGAATCAAGGTCAATGACACCAGCAATGTGCAGATCTGGAACAACACTGTCACCACGAATGGTCGGGACCTCAGCGTTGTTCAGGATGACAGGCGGGCCAGCGACCCGACGATCCCGGGGCATGATCGACGACCCGGTCTGGCCAGCGACGAGATGCCGTGGGTGGTCGGGGCGGTCACGGTCAAAAACAACGTCTTCTCCGGCGCAAAGGCGGACTGTGTCGTCTGCGTCGAGGATTACTCCGGACAGATGACCGCGAAGCAAATGGGCGTTATCCTCGACGGCAACGCCTACCAGCGGCAGAGTGCCGCGAGCCCACGGTGGTTGGTGGTCTGGTCCCGCGGGCAAGGTTCACCGCACACCTACAGGTCGCTGAAGGCCTTTCAGGCCGCGGCGAGGCAGGAGAAGCACGGCGCCGAGCTGAGCTTCGAGTCGGCGAGGGAGGCGAGCTGGCGCCAGTCCGAGACAGATCGGGCGGCGGCGACGGGTGTCGGTCGACTTCCGAAACCGATCAGCGCCCTGCTGCAGTGGGAAGACCCAGCGCCGGCGGTCGGCGTCAAATAGGCCACGC
>JAUZFY010000220.1 GCA_030840185.1 Microbacteriaceae bacterium
CGGACCGTGAAAGACGAGGTGATTCAGTCCGGCATCCACGTATTGCTTGATCGCGGCGACCACCTCGTCGGGGTCGGCCCCGACGATCCATCGCGAGGCGATCTGCTCGATCGGCAGGTCATCCGCCTCCCGCTCCATTTCGACCGGGTCGGTGATGTCGTGCTTCTGCTCCGCGCTGAGCGCGAGCGGAGCCCAGAATCGGGTGTTCTCCAACGCAGTCTCGTACGACGTGTCGTACGAGAGTTTGATCTCGATCATCCGGTCGATCGACCCCGGATCGCGGCCCACCTTGTCCGCCCCCTCCTGCACGGCCGGGATGAGCTGTTCGGTGTACAACCCCATGCCCTTGCCTGATGTGCAGATGAATCCGTCGCCCACGCGTCCGGCATAGCGGGCCACGACCGGGCCACCCGCGGCGATGTAGACAGGCACCGGAACATCCGGACGGTCATAGATGGATGCCCCGGTAGTGGAGTAGTACTCGCCCTCGAAGTCGACACGATCCTCCGTCCACAGCCGACGCATGAGCCCGACAGCCTCGCGAAGCCGGGCGAACCGCTCCTTGAACTGCGGCCAGTCCTGCGGGCCGGCGCCCCGGAATCCGGTCGCGATCTCGTTGAGCGCCTCACCAGTGCCTACACCGAGCATGATCCGACCCGGGTACAGGCAGCCGAGGGTCGCGAAGGCTTGCGCGATGACCGCCGGGTTGTAACGGAACGTCGGCGTCATCACCGAGGTGCCGATCTGCACTGTCTTCGTCCGTTCACCGACCGCGGCCATCCAGGCGAGCGAAAACGGAGCATGCCCGCCCTCGTGTCGCCACGGCTGGAAGTGGTCGCTGACTGCGACACTTTCCATACCATGAGCTTCCGCGGCCACCGCGATCTCCACGAGTTCCCGCGGATCGAATTGTTCGGCGGATGCCTTGTAACCGAGTTTCAAGGGAAGCATGGAGGTCAGCGCTTTTGGAGAAATGTTGCGACGGCCTGCGGAACGTACGGTGCGACATCCCCGCCGAGCGCTGCGACCTGGCGAACGAGCGAACTCGACACGTGGGCGTGCGCGGGATCCGGGAGCATGAAGATCGTTTCGACCCCGGCTAGGTCGCGATTCACGATCGCCATTGGAGTTTCGTACGCAACGTCCACCTGGGAGCGAATCCCCTTGACGATCACGCTCGCGCCGACCTCCGTGCAGTAGTCGACAAGCAGGCCGACGCTCCAGGAAGTGACGATGATGTCGCCACCGAACCCTGACTCCGCGATGGACTTCTCGATGAGGGAAACCCGCTGGGCCACCGGGAGCAGCGCGGTCTTGGCTGGATTGTGCACGACAAGAACGTGAAGTTGGTCGAAGATACCGGCCGCCCGCCCGATCACATCAATGTGCCCGAGGGTCACTGGGTCGAACGAACCGGGGACGACAGCGATCCTGCTCATTCCGCAAGACTACGGCAGTGATGTTTCCACTCGCTGACCGGCGGCCCAGTTCTGCGCGGCTCAGGCGGGTGCGACTCAGTTCTTTGCGAGGAAGTCCCGGCTGGTCTCGTCGAGTCGGCGGGCGAGCGCGGTGCGCAAGGTCGGATGCTGGCGCAACTGCGGGTCGGAAGCCAGGATGGATTGCGCGATCGCTCGAGCTTCACTGATCAACTCCCCGTCCTTGGCCACACGTAACAGCCGCAGCGACGACCGGCCCCCGCTCTGGGTGCTGCCGAGAACGTCGCCCTCCTGACGAAGTTCCAGGTCCTTCTGGGCCAGTTCGAAGCCGTCGAGAGTGGATGCCACGGCCTCGACCCTCTCGCGAGCGATGGTGTCCTGCTCGGCGTTCGTGACCATCAGACACAGGCCGGGCACCCCGCCGCGGCCGACGCGACCACGCAACTGGTGCAGTTGGGAGACGCCGAAGCGGTCGGCATCCAGAATGACCATTGTCGACGCGTTGGGCACGTCGACGCCGACCTCGATCACGGTCGTGGCGACCAGTACGTCGATCTCCCCCGCGGCGAACGCGCGCATGAGGCCATCCTTTTCCTCGCTCGGGAGCCGTCCGTGCAGCCCCTCGATGCGTCGGCCGGCGAAGAGAGGATTGGCCCGAAGTTCGGCGAGGGTGTCGGTGACGTTGGCGAGAACCGGTGCGCCGGTTGCCGGGCGGCCGGGGGCAGGGGCGGCATCCGGAGCGGGAAGCCCCGGCTCAATCGCGGCGCTGTCGATCGCCGGGCAGACGACGAAGCCCTGCCGTCCCTTGGCGAGTTCCTCGGACAGTCGCTCCCACACCCGCGAACCCCAGCCCGGCTTCTCGGCGAGGGGAACGACGAAACTCTCAATCGGCACCCGACCGGCAGGTAGCTCGGCGATCGTCGAGACGTCGAGGTCGCCGAACACGGTCATGGCCACGGTCCGCGGAATCGGCGTGGCGGTCAGCACCAGAACGTGCGGAGGCACGGCGCCTTTGCGCCGAAGGGCCTCCCGCTGTTCGACCCCGAAGCGATGCTGTTCGTCGACGACGACGAGACCGAGGTCGAAGAACTCCACCGTCTCGCTCATCAGAGCGTGAGTACCGACCACGATCTGCGCCGTTCCGCTCACCGCGGCGAGGCTCGCCTTGCGCCGGTCCGCGACGGGCAGCTGACCGGTGATCAGGGTCGGGCGGATGGCCGCGGAGAGGTCCGGACCGAGGGTCTTGGCGATCGAGCGGAGATGCTGGCCGGCAAGCACCTCGGTCGGTGCGAGGAGAGCGGATTGACCTCCGCTGTCGGCGACGGCGAGCATGGCGCGCAGGGCGACGAGAGTCTTGCCGGAGCCGACCTCACCCTGCACGAGCCGATTCATCGGTGAGCTCGTCGCGATGTCCGACGCGATGTCCTGCCCGACCTTCTGCTGATCCCCGGTGAGGGTGAACGGAATTTGAGCGTCGAACCGCTCGAGGAACCCGCCGGGTTTCGGCGCCCGCGCGGTCGCGGACTGCTGGCGCAGGATGGCGCGCTGCTCGAGCAACGCCGCCTGTAAGACGAACGCCTCTTGAAAGCGGAGCGCCTTGCGTGCCGCTCCCCAATCGGAGTCCTTCTGGGGTCGATGGATGAGCTCGAGCGCGCGCGAGTAACTCATAAGCTTCCGCTCGGCCCGCACGGCGCCGGGCACTGGATCGTCGAGCGGCGGGAGGGTGTCCAGCACCACCTCCATCGCCTTCTGCAGCTTCCACGACGCGACGGTCGCCGTTGCCGGATAGATCGGGATCGGCAGCTCGGCCCACTTTCGCGCCTGCTCGTCGCTCGCCGCATCATCCGTCTCAAACAGCTGATAGTCGGGATGAGCGAGCTGCACCGTGCCGCGGTAGTCCCCCACCTTGCCGGCGAAGATGCCGCGCACTCCCGCGTGCAACTCCTTGGCTCGCCAGGCCTGGTTGAAGAAGGTGAGGGTGAGGATCTCGGTTCCGTCGCTGATCGTCACTTCCAGAATCGACCCGTGTTTGGCCCGCATCGGACGCTCCCGCACCCCGAGAACCTCGGCCACGATCGTCACGTTCTCATCCACCGAGAGTTGGGTGAGCGCGGTGAGCTCGCCTCGCAGGGCGTAACGGCGCGGGTAGTGGCTGAGCAGGTCGCCGACGGTGGCGAGGCCAAGCCCCTTCTCGATGGCCGCGGCCGTTCGACTGCCGAGGGCAGCGCTGAGCTTGACATCGAGCGGGGAATCCACCCTCCGAGAGTACCCGCCGCCCCCGATCGGCGGACCGCGCGGCGCGAGCGATCCGCACGAGTCAGATCCGCCGGTCTAACCCCGCGAGGTGCACAGACGAGGATCCCCGCTAGCGTTGAGTTAGATGACACGCATAATCTCCGGGTTCGCCGGATCCATAACCCTGAAGACCCCGGGCGCTGGCACCCGCCCGACGAGCGACCGGGTGCGTGAGGCCGTGTTCTCCGCGCTGGACTCGCGCGGAATCATCCAGGGCGCCCGGGTTCTGGACCTGTACGCCGGATCGGGGGCGCTCGGTCTCGAGGCGGCAAGCCGTGGTGCCGCGCAGGTGCGACTGGTAGAGAAGAGCGGTCCGGCGGCGATCGCGAGCCGGGCGAACGCTGCCGCCGTACTCAAGCAGGCGCCGAGCGGCAGCGACCTCACGATCGAGGTAAGCCCGCGCCTGGTGCAGTCGTTTCTGACTACCAATCCGGGCGTGTGGGACCTCGTGTTCATGGATCCGCCGTACGACCTCCCCGAGTCCGAGCTGGCGGAGAACCTTCGCGCCCTCGCCTCCCATCTCGCCCCGGACGCCACCCTGTGTCTTGAGCGGAGCAGCAGGTCGCCGGAACCGGCCTGGCCGGCGGGCATCGAGCTGGACCGGCGCAAGGACTACGGCGACACCACACTCTGGTGGGCGCGAAGTT
>JAUZFY010000234.1 GCA_030840185.1 Microbacteriaceae bacterium
CAGAATCTGCAGTCCCGTTTGAAGCGTCGCGAGATCTTGCGAGGTCAACATGATGAAGGGCAAGAAGAACGAGTTCCACGATCCGACCACGGCGAAGAAGGCGATCATCACGATGGCTGGTCGCGCAAGCGGGATGAAGACTCGGGTCATGATGCCGAACTCCGAACATCCATCAAGGCGAGCGGCTTCGATGATCGAATTGGGGATGCTCGTCCTGGTGAACAGGTAGATCATGTAGACGCCGAACGGGTAGAACGTCAGCGGGAGAATCACCGACCACGGGGTGTTCGTGAGGCCGACCGCGGACATCTCGAGATACAGGGGAAGAATGAGCGCTGCCGAGGGAACGATCATTGTCAGCAGGGTCACGAAGAGCACCGTCGAACGACCGCGGAAGGCGAATTTCGCCAGTGCGTAGCCGGCCGGCACGGCCGTCGCGAGCGCGATGACCACGCTCAGCACCGTGTACCAGACCGAGTTGAGCGCCCACGTCCAGATGATCCCGTGGTTATAGCCAAATAGGTTGCCCGCTGCTGTGCCGATTTGGGAAAGATTGCCAAACGACAGGGGGTTTTGGAACGAGAGCCCATTATTTGTCTTGGTTGGCGCAAGCAGGAGCCAGACGATCGGAATACCGAAGAACAGGATCGTCACCGCGAAAAGGATGTTTCGACCGAGCCGGCCGCCTAACTGGGTGAACATCAACGATCTCCTGTCGAGTAGAACTTCGTCTTCGTGATGATGAATACGGCGAGGGCGACACAGACGACAAGAAGGAGAATCGCCAGGGCGGACGCCCTTCCGTAGTTCGACTGTTCCGTCGCATAGCTGTAGACGAGTTGGTTGATCGACCAGGTGCGGCTCACCTGACCGGGAGCGCCCGCGGCGATCACGGTCGGCTCGACGAATACCTGGAAGCCCTGCGCCGTGGAGACGATGAGGATGAACGCGATGTAGCTCCTGATCAGCGGAAGCTTGATGTGCCAAACGGTCTGCCACGCGTTGGCTCCGTCCAGCTTCGCCGATTCGACGACGTCCGAGGAGATTCCCGTCAGCGCGCCATAAACCACGACGATCCATCCACCGGCGCCCGCGGCGACGCCCATCACCGAAAGCACGAGAGCGAAGGTGTTGTCTGACAGGAACGAGCCGTTATGTGTCGTGAACAGTCTCAGGAAACCGCCAATCGGGCTCACGTTGGGCGAGAACATGAAGAGCCAAAGCAGGGCAGCGGCAGCTCCCGTCACCGCTCCGGGCACGTAGGTGACGAAGCGGGTCAGCGTTGCGAACCTCGTGCGCTTGGCATCCATCGCGAGAGCGAGGGTGAACACGACCAAGAGCAGAATCGGCAGCCAGATGACGAGATAGACGCCGACGTTCAGAGCCGAGCCCGGCAGCCGATAGTCGGACAGGACGTCGATGAAGTTTTGCACGAGGGAGAAGCTCGGGTCTCCGACGACCGACGTGACAATGAACGCCTGGTAGAGCCCATAGATTGCCGGGGCCACACCGAAGAGCACCAGTAAAACGAGGTAAGGGGCGATGAAGCCCCAAGCCGGGGTGCGGCGGCTCAGCCGCCGCACCCGCGAATTGGTGGTTGTCATGGTTACTTGCTCACCGTGTACCCGGCGGACTTTGCCGCCTGGGCGGCCTGAACTCCCCACGCCTTGAGCGCGGACGACATGTCGGTCGCGCCGCTCTTGATGATCGTGGCGTTGTAGGAGTCGAGCAACTGGGTTTCGTAGCGAACGTAGCCGTCGGCCGGGTTGACCTTCGCCGATGCCGTCTTGAGCACCTTGCTCGGGTCGGCCGCGTACCACGGGTCGCTTGCCTTCGACTTCAACCAGATGTCTGCACTCGGCCCATAGGCCGGGTATGTGGACTGCGTCTTGGCGATTGTGGGATCAGTGGTCATGGCTACGGCAAATGCAACGGCAGCCTTCTGGTTCTTCGCAGTCTTCGACACGATCCAGATTCCGCCACCGACCGCTCCGGACCAGTTCGTTGACTCGCCAGCCCAGGTCGGCATGGGAGCAGCGGTGTACTTACCCGCGGCGACGAAGGAGGTGCCCGAGTTCGTTGTCATCGGCTTGAACGCAAAGTCGGCGGTCCAGGACGCGCCGATCATTGCAATGACCTTGCCGGACGCGATCTGGGCGGTGTAGTTCTTGTCGAAGAGGTCGAGCGTCGAAAGCGTGCCGTTTGCAATCAGCGGAGCGAGCACATCCCCGACCCTGGTGCACTTGGGCGAAGCCGTATTGATCTTCACCGATGTCACCGTCGTGGCGTCGATCACCGGGCAGCCGCTTGAGCCGAAGAACGCGTCGGATCCGTAACGGCCGTTGACCGTGCCCAGGTTGTAGCCGGGGTGTTCGGCCGCCAGCTTGATGCCGAGCGCCTTGAACTGATCGAAGGTGGTCGGCACGCTGTACCCCCATTGCGCAAACTGGGCCTTGTTGTACCACAACACTGTTTGGCCTTCGTCGTTGCCAAGGCAGTAGACCTTGCCGTTGAAGGTGCACCGCGAAATGGTGTTCTTCGGGAAGCCGTCAAGCACCTTCTGGGAGACGACACCGTTGAGTGCGAGCGGATAGTTGATCGGGTTGGCGCTCAACGTGGAAATTTCGTCGGGGCTGCCGACGAACACCACGTCGGGAACGCCCTTTCCGGCCTTCTCGGCTAGAGCGATCTTGGACGTGTTGGATCCTTGAGCTGCATCCACGGTGTTCACCGTGATCTTGAGCTCGGGATGAGCCTTTACGTAGGCCTGCGCCTGTGGCGCTCGGTCCGCGTCTACCCATACCGTCAGGGGCGCCTTCGGGTCGGAGGCGGTGGAACCGCCGCCGCTGCTACAACCCGTTGCAATCATGATCAATGCCGAGGCTGTCGCCACCGCAAAAACTGCTCTGTTCTTACGCATTTCCATCTCCTTGATGGGTACTACCGAAGGGACTGTTCTGGTGGTGCTGTCGTGATCTCCGGGCATGACCTCACACGGACTGTCGCGGTGACACGAGGGGGCTCGGTCGCGAGTGAGGGGGCAAGGCAGCGGTGAAAGGAAAACTCGACGGGAGGTGCACTTGTCATCGTCGAAATGCCCTCCGCTTCGCTGCGCCGGAACCTGGGCTCAGTGTGCGCCAGGGGTGAAAAATCGATTACTCAGGTGTTGAGAAACCTGTGCAATCGATTTCTCAACTGTAGGAGGCCCGATTGGTGCTGTCAAGAAAAGATTTGACAGGGCCGCGGAGCCGTCCCTCCGCCGCTGACCAACTCCGGCGAACGGCCCAACGCGGGCGAGTTCAGATGGAATGGGGCAGCGCGCCGGCTCATCCTGTTCGAAGGAACCGGAATTCCGGTGGGAGTGCCCCGTGGATTGTCTGAGAGGAGCCGCAGCCGGCCTAGACCGGGCTGAGCCGGCGTGAGCTGTCGCGCACGATGAGCGTCGTTGAAAGCGTTATGCGGCGAACGGCATCCGGTGCGGTCTTTCGGACACGCTCGACAAGCAGTTGGGCGGCCTGGGCGCCGATGTCATAGGCGGGCTGAGCGACAACAGACATGGGAGGGCTAATGAAGGGTGCCCATGGCGCGTCGTCGAAGGTGATTATGCCAACGTCCTGGCCGATCCGCAGTTTCCGCAGCGAGAGTTCCGCGAGCACGCCCAGGGCCATTTGGGCGTTGGCGACGAAGATGGCGTCCGGTCGATCGTCCCGGTCGAGTAGCCGTGCTGCGGCCTCCGAACCGCCATGCTGCCGGAACGGCGCGTGCACAAAGAGCTCCTCGAGCCCACCGTGGTCGCGGATCGCGTCGAGGTACCCGTCTCGGCGCTCGCACGCCGTGGTCGCGTCGCTCGGACCGGTGACGCACGCGGGCCGCTTCCAGCCGGCATCGATCAGGTGATTGGTAGCACCACGCGCGCCCTCCCGCGAGTGCACCATGACCGAGTCGGCATTCTCGTTGAGCGGCCGGTCGATGACCACGAATGGAATACCCGCGGCGCGCAGCCGCGACACGTCGGTGTCCGCGCTATGCGGGGAAATGATGACTCCCGCCACCTGCTCCTGCTCGGCGACGCTCAGATACGTGGCTTCTTTGGCCGGATCCTCGTCCGCGTTACACAGCAACACGGACAATCCGGCCTTCTGCGCCACGTCCTCGACCCCGCGAGTGATTGCGGTGAAGAAGGGGTTGCTCACGTCGGAGATGATCAGGGCGAGCACATCCGTCGACTGCCTCCGCAGACTGCGAGCAATTCCGTTTGGTCGGTATTCGAGTCGCTTGGCCGCTTCTCGAACTCGCTCCGCGAGTTTCGGATCGACCTTGGGATTGTTATTCAACGCGCGCGAGACGGTGGCGGCGGACACCCCGGCCTCGCGGGCTACGTCGCTGATCTTGACCATGTCACTCCGCCGGGATTAGCACGCGGAGTCGGCGCGCGTTCACGTTGTGATCCCGGCCTTACGAATCAGAAGATTGCCGTATGGTCGCGTCTCGCCACTTTGCACGACTACCGCTGCCTCGGCCGCGAGGCGATAGAAGTCATGGCGGTCCACCTCTTCCACGCGCTCAAACGACGGATCACCGCTAGCCCTCAGCAGCTCGAGTTGAACTGGCTGTCGCCCAGCCGGACAGGTCATCAGCGTGACCGGCTCAGCGGCGTCAATCGGAAAGACGGTCAATACGGCGGCTGCGACGGTCGGGGCGTCTATCCCTGGAAGGTCATGAACGCCTGTTGTCGAAAGCCGGTGAGCAGGGAAGTTAGCGTCTGCGATCACCAGGATGTCACCGTGCCCCATTCTGTCGAGAGCGGCGAGCAGATCGCCGCGTAACAGGGGGTT
>JAUZFY010000318.1 GCA_030840185.1 Microbacteriaceae bacterium
CCTGGCAAGAATCGCCCTGACCCCGGAAGAGATCGACAAGCTCACCGGCGAGTTGGGCGTCATCATCGACTCCATCGCGAAGGTGTCCCAGGTCGCAACCGCCGATGTCCCGGCGACGAGCCACCCCATTCCATTGACCAACGTGTTCCGTCCGGATGTCATCGGGGACACGCTTTCCCAGGAGGAAGCGCTCAGCGGGGCACCGGAACACGACGGCAGCCGCTTCAAGGTGTCCGCGATCCTGGGAGAGGAGCAGTAATGACCGACGCACGCAGTTCCGGCGGTCCCCGCCACGCGGCCGAAACCGCGCCAGACTCGCGAGGCGCGACCGATCGCGACCTCACCGGAATCGGTGAGCTCGGGCACCAGACCGGAACGGTCGACCTCACCCGACTATCCGCCGCGTCACTGTCAGAGTTGCTTCACGCCCGTGAAATCTCGAGCGTCGAGGTCACCAGGGCCCACCTCGACCGCATTGCCGCGGTCGATGGCGACGTGCACGCCTTCCTGCACGTCTCGCGGGACGCGATCGACACGGCCGAGGGCGTGGACGTGCTGCGCCGGAGCGGGGACCAGCTCGGCCCGCTCGCCGGAATTCCGATCGCCATCAAGGACGTGCTGTGCACGCTCGACATGCCCTCAACCGCCGGTTCACGCATTCTCGAGGGCTGGGTTCCGCCCTACGACGCGACGGTCGTGCGCAAGCTGCGTGAGGCGTTCCTCATTCCGCTTGGCAAGACCAATATGGATGAGTTCGCAATGGGCTCGTCCACCGAGCACTCGGCCTTCGGCCCGACTCACAACCCGTGGGACCTCGACCGCGTCCCCGGCGGGTCCGGTGGTGGCTCCGCGGCTGCCGTCGCAGCGTTCGAGTCTCCACTCGCACTCGGTTCAGACACCGGTGGATCCATCCGCCAGCCCGCGGCCGTCACCGGTTCGGTTGGCGTGAAGCCGACCTACGGCGGTGTCTCGAGGTACGGGGCGATCGCCCTTGCCAGTTCACTCGACCAGGTCGGGCCGGTCGCCCGAACGGTGATCGACGCTGCGCTCCTCCACGACGTGATCGGCGGTCACGATCCCCGTGATTCCACCTCCCTTCGAGACGCGTGGCCGAGCTTCGCCGCGGCCGCCCGTGCCGGGCGGCTCAAGCGCAACCTCAACGGAGTAAAGGTCGGCGTCGTCAAGGAACTCGATGCGCCTGGCTTCCAGGCCGGGGTGCACCAGCGTTTCCACGAAACGCTCGATCTGCTCGCGTCGAACGGTGCCGAGATCATCGAGGTGTCCGCCCCCAACTTCGAGTACGCCGTCGCCGCCTACTACCTGATTCTTCCGGCGGAGGCCTCCAGCAACCTCGCCAAGTTCGATTCGGTGCGATTCGGCCTCCGAGTGAACCCTGTTGGGGGAGGGACAGTGGAGGACGTCATGTCCGCCACCCGGGAAGCGGGGTTCGGCGACGAGGTCAAACGCCGTGTCATCCTCGGAACGTACGCCCTCAGCGCCGGGTACTACGACGCCTACTACGGCAGCGCGCAGAAGGTGCGCACGCTGATCCAACGCGACTTTGCCGCCGCCTTCGAGCAGGTCGACATCCTGGTGAGCCCCGCGGCGCCGACTACCGCCTTCAAGATCGGCGAGAAGGTGAACGACCCGCTCGCGATGTACCTCAACGACGTCACGACGATTCCCGCGAACCTGGCCGGCATTCCCGGAATGGGGCTTCCAATGGGTCTCGCACCGGAGGACGGGCTGCCAACCGGGCTGCAGATCATGGCCCCGGCGCGGGCGGATGCTCGGCTCTACGAACACGGAGCGGCAATCGAAGCGCTGCTCGAAGACAGCTGGGGGAGAACCCTCATCTCCCAGGCACCGGAACTGAAGGTGAGCAAGTAATGGCACAGCCCGCAGAACTCATGGACTTCGATAAGGCCATCGAGCTGTTCGAGCCTGTGCTCGGCTTCGAGGTGCACGTCGAACTCAACACCAAGACGAAGATGTTCAGCGATGCCCCGAACTTCTTCGGTGGCGAGCCGAACACCAACGTGACTCCCGTCGACCTCGGACTCCCGGGCAGCCTTCCCGTGGTCAACGAGCAGGCCATTAAGTACTCGATCAGCCTCGGCCTCGCGCTCGGGTGCGAGATCCGGCCGAGTTCACGCTTCGCCCGCAAGAACTACTTCTACCCCGACCTCGCCAAAAACTATCAGATCAGTCAGTACGACGAGCCGATCGCGTTCGACGGATCGGTTGAGGTCGAACTCGCTGACGGCCGGCTGTTTCAGATCCCGATCGAACGCGCCCACATGGAAGAGGACGCGGGGAAGCTGACGCACGTCGGCGGCGCGACCGGCCGAATCCAGGGCGCCGAGTATTCGCTCGTCGACTACAACCGTGCCGGGGTGCCGCTGGTCGAGATTGTGACCAACATCATCTACGGTGCCGAAAGGGACGCCCCGGAGCTAGCCAAGGCGTACGTCTCGACAATTCGCGACATTGTTCGCTCCCTCGGCATCAGCGACGCGAAGATGGAGCGGGGAAACCTGCGCTGTGACGCCAACATCTCGCTGTCCCCGCGCGGGTCGGGCAAGCTCGGCACGCGGACCGAGACCAAGAACGTCAACAGTCTGCGCAGCGTCGAGCGCGCGATCCGGTACGAGATCCAGCGTCAGGCTGCCATTCTGGCGGCGGGCGGGACCATCATTCAGGAGACCCGCCACTGGCACGAAGACACCGGGGTGACCTCTGCGGGCCGACCCAAGAGTGACGCAGACGACTACCGATACTTTCCGGAACCCGATCTGCTTCCCGTCGCGCCGTCTCTCGAACTCATCGAAGAGCTGCGAGCCGCCCTTCCGGAGGCTCCGGCCATTCGCCGCCGCCGACTCAAGGACGCGTGGGGATTCACCGACCTCGAGTTCCAGGACGTGGTGAACTCCGGGCTGCTCGTCGAGATCGAGGAGACCGCGGCCGCCGGGGCATCCGCTGCGCAGGCCCGCAAATGGTGGACAGGTGAAATTGCGCGGCTCGCCAACGCGGCCTCGGTTGACGCCTCATCGCTGGTATCGCCCGTGGACGTCGCGGAACTCATCGGGCTGATCGAGTCTGGTGAACTGACGGACCGGTTGGCGCGCCAGGTACTTGAGGGGGTCGTCGCGGGGGAGGGATCTCCGAGCGCCGTCGTGCAGTCCCGCGGCCTCGCGGTCGTGTCCGATGACGGCGCCCTCATCGCCGCGATCGATGACGCGCTAGCCGCCCAGCCAGACGTGCTCGACAAGATCCGGGACGGCAAGGTTCAGGCCGCCGGTGCCGTGATTGGAGCCGTTATGAAAGCGATGAAGGGAACCGCGGACGCGGCGCGAGTTCGTGAGCTAGTGCTGGAGCGCGCCCAGCAGTAGGGCCGGCCGATAGTCACCGCCGAGCGAGGTCGACCAGAACGGGGCCGACGGGAAGGCCTAATTGCCGGCCTTGGCCCATGCGAGGAGCCGGTCGAGCGGCCAGGTGGTGACGATCCGATCCGCCGGCACGCCGTTGGCCTCGGCGCGCGCGGCACCATAGTCAAGGAAGCCGAGTTGCCCGGGAGCGTGGGCGTCGCTATCGATGCTGAATAGGCAGCCGGCGTCGAGCGCCAACTGGATGAGCGGACTCGGAGGGTCCCGTCGCTCCGGCCGGGAGTTGATCTCGACCGCGACATTCTCCCGGGCGCAGGCGGCG